>DASSBX010000231.1:0-8824 GCA_035698305.1 Miltoncostaeaceae bacterium
CTCGTCGTCGACGATGTTGTAGACGCCGAGCCCCTCGCCCTCGACGGCGTTGACGGTGGCGTCGGCCGCGTCGCCGATGTGGATGAACGACCACACCCCGCCGGCGTCGCCGACCAGCGGCATCTTCCGCTCCCGGATCGCCTCGAGCATGACGCCCTCCGGGCCGTTGCCCATGGAGGTGCCGGGGCCGTAGAACCCGCCGTAGCGCAGCACGACGCCCTCGATCCAGTCGGCGCCGGTCACGGCCTGCTCGAGGTGGCGGATGGCCGCGACGGTGGTCCGCATCTGCGCGGGCGGGTTGTCGTCGATCGGGTCGTCCTCGGACTTCACCGGCGCGCCGGTGCGGGCGAAGACCGCCGGCGCGAAGCTCTGGACCACGAACCTGCGCGCGCCGACGGCGCGGGCGGCGGACAGCAGGTGGTCGGTGCCCTCCGTCCGCAGCCGGTTGGTCTGGGCGAAGCCGCGCTCGAAGTGCCGCATGTCGAGCGCGGCGGGGATCGCGGTGAGCTGGTGGACGATGACCTCGGGGTCGGCCTCGGCGACCGCGCGGGCGACCGACTCGGGGTCGAGCGCGTCGGCCACCACCGGGCGCGCGCCGAGCTCGCGCACCAGGTCCTGCTTCTCCGGGCTGCGCGTCATCCCGGTGACGTCGTGCCCGCGCTCCGCGAGCCGGGGGAGCAGCTGGCGCCCGAGGGCCCCGGTGGCTCCTGCGACGAAGATCCTCATGATGTCTCCTCTCCGAACATGCTTCTGCACGGAGGACGAGACGGCCAGCCGGTTCGTGACACCATCCACTCCGGTGCTCCTCGAGGACTTCCACCCGGGCGACCGGTTCACCACGCCGGAGCGCGGGGTCGACGAGGCCGAGATCGTCGCGTTCGCGCGGGATTGGGACCCCCAGCCGTTCCACACCGACCCCGCGGCAGCGGCCGCCTCGGTGTTCGGCCGGCACATCGGCAGCGGGTGGCACACCGCGGCGATCACGATGCGCCTCTGGGTGGATCACGGGCCGATGGTGACCGGCGGGATTGTGGGGCTGGGGGTGGACGAGCTGCGCTGGGGGCCGCTGCTGCCGGGCGACCGGCTGCGGCTCGAGGTGGAGGTGCTGGAGGTGCGCCCGTCGCGCAGCGGCGCGCCCCGCGGGGTGGTGCGCCTGCGCATCCGCACCCTCAACCAGCGCGACGAGGAGGCGCAGACCATGGTCACCAGCATCCTCGTCCCCTCCCGGCGGGCCGATCCACCTCCGCCTGCGGGATGACGGGCGGGCGCCCGGGATCAGCCCGGGGGATGAGGCCGGTGCATCCTCCCGTGTGACGATTCCGTGAGAGGCGGGCCATAGCGTCGCGGGCGTCCCCCAGTCGTCCCCCCGGAGGCGCCGATGCGCACCGCCCTCTCCATGTTCGGCTTCCTCGCCGCCCTGGTCACCGAGATCCTGTTCGGCCGGGCCCCCGGCGCCGCGCCCACCGTGCCGCCGAGATGACCGGTCAGGCCGGTGGCCACCGCTCGTGCTCGGGCGGCCGCCCGGCGGCGTAGACCTTCGACGCGGTGCCGCCCACCGCCAGGTAGGGCGCGATCGCGGGGCGGCGCCAGTGCTCGTACGCGCGGCACGCGGCGTCGGGGTCGTCGGGGTTCCGGGCGATCGCGATCGCCAGCGCCTGCGCGTCGCCCATCCCGAGCCCGGACCCGATGCCCACCTCCGGGTTCATGGCGTGCAGGGCCTCGCCGATCAGGGCGACCCCGGGGCGCCACCACTCGTCGCAGCGGACCTCGGTGACCTCGCGGTAGGAGAGGTCGTCGTCGGTGAGGGGGGCCAGCACGTCGGCGCCCTGGGGCAGCAGCCGCAGGTACGCCTCCCGGAAGGCGTCGATGCCCGGGGCCAGGGCCGCCTCCGCGCCGCCGGGGACGCGCTCGATCTGCCAACCGCCGACGGCCCCGCCGGACCAGTCGATCAGGGTCACCTGGCGCCCGTCGCTGAGGAACGCGATGGAGAACGGCTCCGGCGCGCGCACGGGGCTGCGGAACGACACGAACGCCGTGTCGGCGACGCGCAGGTCGGCGGTGATGCCGGCCAGCTCGCGCACCCGTGAGCCGGTGCCGTCGGCGCCGACCACCAGGTCGGCGGGATGGTCCCGCTCCCCGTCGGGGGTGCGCAGGCGGGCGCCCACCACGCGGTCGCCGTCGCGGAGCAGGTCGACCAGCTCGTGCTCCCACAGGATCTCGAGCCCCTCGCGCAGCACCTCGACCACCGTCTGCCGCGCCACCGAGATCGACACGGGCCAGCCGTCGCGCAGCGGCGGCACGTCGATCCCCTCGCGGCGCATCCGGTCGAGCACGCCGATCTCCTCCAGGGAGTCGTACGCCTGGAACGGCAGCATGATCGGCCCGGGGATCGTCCGCTCGGGCGTCGCCCGCTCGATGATCGCCGCGTCGCCGCCCCGGTGCCGGATGCCCCGCGCCAGCACCAGCCCCGCCATACCGCCGCCGGAGATCAGGATCCGCATGCGCTCATCCTCCTGTCGGGCCGCCGAGCTCGGCGATGACGTCATCCTCGAGGGCGGCGACCATCTGCTCCAGGCGGGCGCCGCCCAGGCCGAGGGCCTCCGCCACCTCCGGCCGTGTGCGCGGCCGGGCGGGGCTGCGGTCCAGGCCCAGGCGCAGTCGAAGCACCGCCATCAGGTCGGGCTCCAGGCGCAGGGTCGCGGGCGACGCGGCGAGGGCCGCCAGGTCGCGCGCGCCGACGCGGGACATCGCCTCGGCGCGGAAGCGGGAGAGGGCGCGGTCGTCGTCCATGCCCCGCATCATCCCACCGGCGTCTCCCGGGGGCCGGGGGCGCGCGTCGGCCGCAGCCCCTCGCGCGCCGCCAGGCGCGCCAGCACCCGGGCGTCGCGCACCGCGCAGCCCTCGGGGTCGTTGTTCGCGAAGACGAACACGTCCTCGTCCGGCGCGAAGCGCTCCGCGATGCGCCCGGCCCACGACGCGAGGGCGGCGCGCCCGTAGCAGGGGCGCGGCGCCGCCCTGCCCTCGTGCAGGCGCAGGTAGCCCCAGCCGGCGGTGCGGACGTGGTCGGGGCGCCAGCGGGGCCGGTCGGCCCAGCAGAGGGCGGCGTCGCGGCGCTCCAGCAGGGCGTAGAGGTCGCCGGTGAACCACGACGCGTGGCGCGGCTCGACCGCCACCCGCACGCGGGAGGGGAACGCGCGCAGGGTCGCGTCGAGCGCGCCGAGGTCGGCGCGCATGTTCGGGGGCAGCTGCATCAGCACGGGGCCGAGACGCGGCCCGAGCGCCTCCGCCACCGCCATGAACCGCGCGACCGGCTCCTCCGGGTCGCGGAGGCGGCGGATGTGGGTGAGGTAGCGGCTCACCTTCACCGCGAACGTGAAGTCGCGCGGCACCCGCGCCGCCCACGCCTCGGCGGTCGCCGGCGCCGGCAGGCGGTAGAAGGTGGCGTTGACCTCCACCGAGGCGAACCGCTCGGCGTAGTGCTCCAGCCACGCCCGCTGCGGCAGGCGCGGCGGGTAGAAGCGTCCCTTCCAGTGCCGGTACTGCCACCCCGAGGTGCCGATGATGACCGCCATGCCGAACCCTGTACCCGTCGAGGCCGCCCGCGTGTTCCTGGCCGGGGCGACCGGCGTCATCGGGCGCCGCGTGATCCCGCCGCTCGTGGCCGCCGGCCACCCGGTGACGGCGATGACGCGCCGCGCCGGACGGGTCGACGCGCTCCGCGCGCTGGGCGCCGAGCCGGTGGTGGCGGACGCCCTCGACCGCGAGGGGCTCCGCGCGGCGGTGGCGGCGGCGCGTCCCGACGTGGTCGTGCACCAGCTCACCGACCTCGCGGCGTACGACGTCGACGCGAATGCCCGGGTGCGGGGGGAGGGCACCCGCAACCTGGTCGACGCCGCGCGCGCCGCCGGGGCCCGGCGGATGGTGGCCCAGAGCATCGCCTGGTGCTACGCCCCCGGCGACGGCCCCGCCGACGAGGGGACGCCCCTCGACCTGGCCGCCGGCGAGCCGCGGCGCAGGACGGTGCAGGGCGTCGCCGCGCTGGAGGGGGCGGTGGGCGAGATGCCGGAGTGGGTGGTCCTGCGCTACGGGATGCTCATCGGGCCGGGCACCTGGTTCGCGCCGGACGGCGCGCGGGCCGACGACGCGCGGGCCGGGCTCCTGGAGGCGACGGGCGACGTCACCAGCTTCGTCCACGCCGACGACGCCGCGGCGGCCGCCGTGCAGGCGATCCGCTGGCCGAGCGGCGCGGTGAACGTGTGCGACGACGAGCCCGCCGCCGGCCACGCGTGGGTGCCGGTCTTCTGCGCCGCGGTCGGCGCGCCCCCGGCCCCCGTGCGGGACGGACGCGCGCCCTGGGCCCGGGGCGCCGCCAACGCGCGGGCCCGGGGGCTCGGCTGGGCGCCGCGCCACCCGTGGCGGGACGCGTTCGGCGCCTAGCCTCGCGGCTCGATGGCGGCGGCCACGGCGGGCCGCCGGCCGCCGGCGACCCGGTCGGTCGCGAACAGCGCCGACAGGCGGGCGACCGCGTCCTGATCGAGCGCCACGTCGGCGGCCGCCATGTTCTCCTCCAGGTGACCGATGGTGCGCGTGCCGGGGATCGGGACGATCTCGGGGCCCTGGTGCAGCAGCCAGGCCAGGCTCAGCTGGGCCGGGCTGACGCCCCGGGCCGCGGCCATCGCCTCCAGCTCGTCCACCAGCCGCCGGTTGGCGACGTAGTTGTCGCCCTGGAAGCGGGGGATGCTGCGCCGCAGGTCGTCCGGGTCGAGGCTCTCGGCCGGGCCGGCCGACGCCGTCAGCATGCCGCGCCCGACGGGGCTGAACGCGACGAACCGGATGCCCAGCTCGCGGACCGCCGGCAGCACCTCGGCCTCCGGGTCGCGCGACCACAGCGAGTACTCCGACTGCACCGCGGCGATCGGGTGCACCGCGTGGGCGCGGGGCAGCTGCCCGGCGGTCACCTCCGACAGCCCGAGCTCGGCGACCAGGCCCTCGTCCACCAGACGCGCCATCGCCCCGACGGTCTCCTCCAGGGGCACCTCCGGATCCACGCGGTGGCAGTAGAGCAGGTCGATCCGCTCGATCCCCAGGCGCTCCAGCGACCCGCGGACCGTGGCCGCGACGTACTCCGGGCGGCCGTTCAGCCCACGGATCGACCCGTCCTCGCCGCGGACGATGCCGAACTTGGTGGCCACCACGGCGTCGTCGCGGCCCGCGATCGCCGTGCCCACCAGGCGCTCGTTGTGGCCGCGGCCGTAGCTGTCGGCCGTGTCGAGCATCGCGACGCCCAACTCCAGCGCGCGGTGGATCGTCGCGATCGCCTCCCGCTCGCGGGCGCCGCCGTAGAACTCGCTCATCCCCATGCAGCCCAGCCCGATCCGGCTCACCGCGCGTCCTCCAAGCAGGTCGTCCCCCGTGCGTCCGCCCCAGGGTAGGCGCCTCGCCACCGTTCCGCCCGGCGCGGTCTCCCCGAAGGCCCGCTGCGGACCCCTCCGGTTGACCCCCCGACCAACTGAGGAGGACGGTGAATTCTCCGTCGTTCCCGGGAGAGGAGCCACCGTGGCCGGTCATGCCGACACCCACCTCGAAGCAGCACTGGCGCCGCCCGGCCTGGACGACGCGCTCGCCTACCCGTTCTTCCAGACCGTGGCCGACCGCAAGAGCCGCCGCGTGGGCCTGGGCATGACGGTCGGCTCGGACGTGCTCCAGTACGAGAGCCCGTACGACCCCGTGCCGCTCACCGAGCTGGAGGAGGCGCTCGTCTGCACCGCCGCCACCGGCCTGACGGGGCTGAACCTGGGCGACCTGGACCCGGTCCGCGGCATGAGCACGCTGGTGCAGTGGACCACCCGCACGTGGCCGAGCTCGTGCTCCAACCACGGCACCGAGCTGTTCTTCACCAACGACGACGGCCTCCACATGCTGCGCATGTGGGACCTGGTGCCGGAGCCGGGGGAGATCTCCACCCTGTCGGGCCTCGACCGCGACGCGCAGGTCGCGCGGATGCTCGACCAGCACCGCCGCGCCCGGGTGCGGCTCTCGGAGGGGCGGGCGCCCCTGCCCACCACCCTGCCGGGGCTGTTCGACTTCAACCAGTGGAACGCCAACCAGCCCGGGACGACGCTGTTCATCCCCGTCACCAACACCACCCTCGAGTACATCAACCTGCTGTTCATCTACCTGTCGCGCAGCTACGGGTTCTCGCTGGTCGACGAGGCCCACGGCCGGCGGTCGGCGGGGCTCGACGACGCGCTCGCCTCCGGGCGCATCGACCCGGCGCGGCAGATGGGGATCGTGGAGCTGGAGCAGCGGGTGCTGTCGATGCTCGTGGTGGAGCAGGCGTTCATCTGCCAGAACGTGAACCTGGCCCTCCAGGCGCTCGGCCTGGGCGGGTGGACGTTCACCGGGTACCTCGCGCGGTTCGTGATGGGCGGCGGCGACGTCCCCGGGCTCGGGTTCCGGTTCGTGGAGGCCGCCGACGGCAGCTCGTGCCCGGTGGGGCGCGACGGGGTGTTCGAGGCGTTCACGCCGCCGTACCACGCCGACATGCACGAGGCGGTCGACGCGTTCATGGCGGTCAAGTGGGCGGCGTTCGACGACGACGTGCCCAAGCCGTACCTGGCGCCCGACGCGGTCGTCGGGGCGGTGCCGCGTCCCCACCCGGACACCGTGGAGCTGGTGAAGCGCTACTGCCAGTACGTGCACGACACGTACGGCCGCTTCCCCGCCTACCTCGACCCCATGTACCAGCGCCTCACCGTGCAGGCCCAGCACGCCGACCCCGAATTCTACGCGCGCTTCTACCCGCCGGGGGCCCTGACCGACCAGCACCTGGAGCACTTCGCCCGCTGGCACCCGGAGCTCGCCGGGCCCGACGGCGCGCCCCCCCTCCGCGGCTGAGCGGCGGCGCCACGGGGTAGCGTGGACCCCGTGGCGCGCGCACGCGGACTCGGCGACATCATCGTGAGCAGCCGCCCGTACGACGAATACCGGGCGATGTTCGGCCTCACCGACCGCGAGGTCCTGGCGGGGCCGGTGCTCGACTGCCCCGGCGGCGCCGGGTCGTTCGCCGCGGAGGTGCGCGACCGCGGGGGCCGGGCGGTGAGCGCCGACCCCGCCTACGCGACGCCGCCCGACGCCCTGGTCGACGGCGCGCGGGCCGGATTCGCGCGTGGCCTGCGGTACCTCGACGAGAACCGCGACTCGTACGTGTGGACGTTCTTCGGCGGTGTGGGCGACCTCGTCGCCCGGCGGGGCGCCGCGCTCGACCGCTTCGCCGAGGACTTCCACGGCCCGGATGGGCGCTACGTCGCGGCGGCGCTCCCCCACCTGCCGTTCGCCGACGGCGCGTTCAGGCTCGTGCTGTCCGGCTACCTGCTGTTCGCGTACCCCGACCACCTGGACGACGCCGCCCACGAGGCGGCCCTGCGGGAGCTGCTGCGCGTCGCCCGGGAGGAGGTGCGGCTGTACCCGCTGATCGACACCGCCTACGTCCGCCACCCCCGGGTCGACGCCCTCCGCCGGCTGCTCGAGGCGGAGGGCGTCCAGACCGAGGTGCGCCGCGTCGACTACGCGTTCCAGCGCGGCGCCACGGAGGTGCTCATCCTGCGGCGAGCGGCGCCCCGATGAGCTCGTCGCGGACCCGGGGCAGCGCCTCCGGGTGGTGCTGCACCAGGTAGTCGACCAGCCGCTCGCGGATGAGGCACCGCAGGTCCCACGCGCGCGGCGCGTCGGCGGCGCTCGCCACGATCCGCAGCTCCAGCGTCCGGTCCTTCGTGTCGGTCGCCTGGAGGCCGAAGTCGCGGCCGTCCCACAGGTCGGTGTCGGCCATGATCCGCCCGAGCTCCTCGCGCAGCTCGTCGACCGGCGCGGTGTAGTCCACGTGCAGGTAGACGGTGCCCAGCACCTGCGCCTGCCGGCGCGTCCAGTTCTCGAACGGCGTCTGCGTGAAGTAGGAGATCGGCAGCACCACGCGGCGCTCGTCCCAGCTGCGCACGACGACGTACGTGAAGGTGATCTCCTCGATCCGTCCCCACTCGCCCTCGACCACCACCACGTCGTCCAGGCGGATCGGCTCGGTGATGGCGATCTGGATGCCGGCGAACAGGTTCGCCAGCGTCGACTGGGCGGCCACGCCGACGATCACGCCGATCACGCCGGCCGACGCGAGCAGCCCGGCGCCGAGCGCGCGGACCTGGGAGAACGTCATCAGCATCGCCGTCGCCGTGACGAACCCCACCACCACCGACGCCACGCCCCGCGCGATCGTCGCCTGCGTCTTCGCCCGCCGCTGGCGCAGGTTGTCCGGACCCGACGTGTCGATCCTGGCGGTGAGGACCTCGCAGGCGGCGCCGATCGCCGCCACGATCAGCCAGCCGATCGACCCGACCAACACCAGCACCAGGGCGTGCCGCATCCGGCTCTCCGGGAGGGGGTCGAGCTCCAGCGCGGGCAGCGTGCCCAGCACCGCGACGGTGGCGACCAGCACGCGGCTCGGGTCGGCGATGTGGCGCCGGACGACCGACGACTCGCGGCCTCCGCGGGTCCAGGAGAGGCGCGACAGCACGAGCATGGCCGCGGCGTGCAGGGCGAGGGCGCCGGCCAGCGCGGCGGCGACGGTGACGTAGCCGATGGCGGATCACCTCCGGGGTCGGGGCAGGGATCCGCGACACGACTACCGGACGCCCGCGGCCCCGCCAACCGGGGGCGGTCGTGCCGACCGGGCCGCGACCGGGTAGACCTCGCGTCACGGAATGGGCCCGAGGCGTGGAGGTGGGGGTTGGCGGAGGCGGACGGGGCGGTCGCGCTCCAGGTGCTGATGTTCTTC
>DASSBX010000232.1:0-5511 GCA_035698305.1 Miltoncostaeaceae bacterium
GGATCCCGGTGCTCGACGGCGAGGGCACCCCCCTCGGCGTCGACGCCCGCGCCTGCGTCGACCTGGGCGGCACCCCGCTCATCAACACGGGGATCCTGCACAAGGAGGACGGCGGGCAGATCGGGGCCGGCATCGCGCGCACCCCGATCGAGCCCATCCGCGACGCCCTGGGCGCGCTGGCCCACGAGCTGCGCGGCTGATGGGCACCGAATGGGAGGCGGAGCGCTACCAGCGCATCTCCGCCCCCCAGCTCGCGTGGGGCAGCCGCATCGTCGAGCGCATCCCGCTGCGGGGTGACGAGGACGTCCTGGACGCGGGGTGCGGCACCGGGCGCGTCACCCGCCTGCTGGCGGAGCGGGTGCCGCACGGCACCGTCCTGGGCGTCGACGGCTCGCGCCGGATGGTGCAGGAGGCGTCCGCCCAGCTCGCCGACCTGGCGCCCCGGGTGCGGTTCGCCCAGGCCGACCTGACGCGGCTGGCGCCGCCCGAGCCGGTCGACGTGATCGTCTCGACCGCGACGTTCCATTGGATCCTCGACCACGACGGGCTGTTCCGGCGGCTGTTCGACGCCCTGCGCCCCGGCGGGCTGCTGGTGGCGCAGTGCGGCGGCGACGGCAACATCGCCCGCACCCTCGGGGTCGCCGGGGCCGTCGCGGCCCGCGCCCCCTACGCGGAGCACCTGGACGGCATGCCCCGGAGCTGGTACTTCGCCGGACCCGCCGCCACGGAGGAGGCCCTCGTGCGGGCGGGCTTCGTGGAGGTCCGGGCGGGCCTGGAGGAGGCCGACACCCCGTTCGACACGATCGACGACGCCGCCGAGTTCCTCGCGACGGTGGTGCTGCGCCACCACCTCGAGCGTCTGCCGGACGCCCTGCGGGCGCGGTTCGCCCGCGACGTGGCGACCCTGCGCGCCCGGGACGACCCCGGCGGGCGCGTGGTGCTGGACTACGTGCGCCTCAACCTGGAGGCGCGGCGGCCGGCGATGGAGGGGCCTGCCGGCTGAGGGACCCGCCCGGCGCCGGAAAGGGGGGACCGGCGCCGGTCAGGTGGCTCCGCAAGAGAACGAAGGAGGAATTCGCCGCTCCGGCGGTTCGTGTGCATCCCCGCCTTCGGCAGCTCGGGGATGCTCCCCTATCCCCCCTCCGGGGGAACTCAAACACCGGGGGGCGAGTTCGGTCCGGAGCGCCCCGCGCCGCCGCCGATCGCGTTCAGCGGCCTCCGTACTGGGCCTCGTAGTACGTGCGGTACTCGCCGCTCTTGATCGGCTCCCACCACCCGCGGTTCTCGCGGTACCACGCGACGGTGGCCGCCAGGCCGTCGGCGAAGGGCCGCTCGGGCTCCCAGCCGAGGCCACGCAGGCGGTCGGTGGCCAGGGCGTAGCGCCGGTCGTGGCCGGGGCGGTCGTCGACATGGCGGATCAGGCGCTCGTCGCGCCCGGTCAGCTCCAGGATGCGGTTGGTGATCTCCAGGTTGGGGACCTCGTTGCCGCCCCCCACGTTGTAGACCTCGCCGGCCTCGCCCGACGTCATCGCGGTCCAGATCCCGGTGCAGTGGTCCTCCACGTGGATCCAGTCGCGCACCTGCATGCCGTCGCCGTAGACCGGCAGCTGCTCGCCGTCGAGCGCGTTGGTGACGAACAGCGGGATGAGCTTCTCGGGGTACTGGCGGGGGCCGTACGTGTTCGAGCCGCGGGTGACGACCGCATCGAGGCCGAAGGTGCGGTGCCACGCGAGCACCTGCAGGTCGCCGCCGGCCTTGCTGGCCGAGTACGGGCTGGAGGGGCTGATCGGGTCGGCCTCGCGGAACGCGCCGTGGGGGATCGAGCCGTACACCTCGTCGGTCGAGACCTGCACGAAGCGGCCGACGCCGGCGCGGCGGGCGGCGTCGAGCAGCACGGCGGTGCCGACGACGTCGGTGCGGATGAAGTCGGCGGGGTCGAGGATGCTGCGGTCGACGTGGCTCTCGGCGGCGAGGTTGACGACCACGTCGCAGCCGGCGATCGCCTCCTCCACCACGGCGGCGTCGGCGATGTCGGCGTGGACGAAGCGGTAGGCCTCGTCGCCGGCGACGTCGGCGACGTTCGCCGGGTTGCCCGCGTACGTCAGCTTGTCGAGGTTCACGACCTCGGCGCCGCGGGACATGGCCAGTCGGACGAACTGCGAGCCGATGAAGCCGCAGCCGCCGGTGACGAGGATCCTCATGTCGTCTCCGTGATGTAGTCGCGCAGTGCGTCGCGCCAGTGGCGCAGGCGGGGGGCCGACGGCCGGGTGACCGCCAGCGGCGAGTGGGCGGGGCGGGGCGCGGGGCGGCCGAGCTGCGCGGTGGTGATCGGCAGCACCCGGCAGTCGATCCCGGCCTCCGCGAAGATCGCGCGGGCGAAGCCGGCCCACGTGACCGAGCCGCCGCCGGCCGTGTGGTACACGCCCGGGGGCTGGTCGAGAAGCGCCTCCAGGGCCGGGGCGAGGTCGCGGGTCCAGGTGGGGCAGCCCTCCTGGTCGTCCACGACCGTCACCTCGTCGCGCTCGGCGCCCAGGCGCCGCATCGTGTCGACGAAGTTCCTCCCCGCCGCCCCGTAGAGCCAGGCGGTGCGGGCGATCCGGGTCCCGCCCGGATGGGCGGCCAGCGCGCCGCGCTCGCCGGCGAGCTTGGTGCGCCCGTACGCCCCGAGCGGGGAGGGCGCGTCGTCCTCGGCGTAGGCGCGCCCGGCGCGCCCGTCGAACACGTAGTCGGTGGAGGGGACCACCACCGCGGCGCCGGCCTCGGCCGCGGCGACGGCCACGTTGCGCGCGCCGTCGGCGTTGACCCGGGCGGCGTCGGCCTCGTGCTCCTCGGCCCCGTCGACGTCGGTCCAGGCGGCCAGGTGGAACACCGCATCGGGGCGGACCTCGGTGACGCAGGCCCGGACGGCCGCCGCATCGGTCACGTCGACCTCCAAGTCGACCCCGGTCACGTCGTGGCGACCGTCGAGGTGGCGCAGCAGGTCCTGTCCCAGCATCCCGGCGGCGCCGGTCACCAGCACCCTCAAAGGAGCCCGATGGAGGACGAGTCGCCGATCATGAAGCGGTAGGCGCGCGGCTTCGCGTCGGTGCGGGCGATGGTGACGTCCCTGCCGATGAGGCTGGCCTCCACCCGGGCGTCGAGGTCCTCCACGCGGCTGTTCTCCAGCAGGATGCTGTGCTCGACCTCCGCCCGGCGGACCACCACGCCGGCGGAGAGGGCCGAGTACGGCCCGATGTAGGCGTCCTCGATCACCGCCCCGGCCCCGATCACGGCGGGCCCACGGATGGCGGAGCGCACGATCCGGGCCCCCGCCTCCACCACGACGCGGCCCTCGATGGTGCTCTCGCCGTCCAGGTCGCCGTCCACCCGGGGCTCCACGACGTCCAGGATCAGCCGGTTCGCCTCGAGCATGTCGTCGAGGCGGCCGGTGTCCTTCCACCAGCCGGTGACCTCGTGGGGCTCGACGGCGAGCCCGCGGTCGATGAGGTGCTGGATGGCGTCGGTGATCTCCAGCTCGCCACGCCCGGACGGCGCGATCGCCTTCGCCGACTCCATGATGGCCGGGGTGAACATGTAGACGCCCACCAGCGCCAGGTCGCTCCTCGGCTCGCTCGGCTTCTCGACCAGACGGGTGACGCGGCCGTCGTCGAGCTCGGCGACGCCGTACGACTCGGGGTCGGGGACCCGCTGGAGCAGGATCAGCGCGTCGCTGGCGCCCGAGCGGAAGCGCTCCACCAGGCTGGTGATGCCGTCGCGCAACAGGTTGTCGCCCAGGTACATGACGAACGGGTGGCCGGCGAGGAACTCCTCGGCGGTCAGCACCGCGTGCGCCAGCCCGAGGGGCGCCTGCTGGCGGATGTAGGTGACCCGGATGCCGAGGGCCGACCCGTCGCCCACGGCCGCCTCGATCTCGGCCTGGGTGTCGCCCACCACGATCCCGATGTCGGTGACCCCCGCATCCCGCAGCGCCTCCAGGCCGTAGAAGAGCACCGGCTTGTTGGCCACGGGGACGAGCTGCTTGGCGCTCGTGTGGGTGATCGGGCGCAGACGGGTCCCGGCGCCACCCGACAGCACCAGGCCCTTCAGGGTGTCCGTCACGCGGGCGAGCCTAGCAGCCGTCCCGCCGCGGGCCGTGGCCGCGCGGACGCCGGTACGATCGCCGCGTGGACCGGGACGAGTGGCTCGCGCGGCGCACCTACCGGGGCGCCGACTACGACCCCGAGCGCGTCGCGGACGCCCTCCACCGCCAGGGCCTGACCGTCTCGGTCTGCCTGCCGACGCTGGAGGTGGCCGGCACCGTCGGGCCCATCGTGGAGCGGGTGCGCACCGAGCTGGTCGAGCGGGTGCCGCTGGTGTCGGAGATCGTCGCGATCGACAGCCGCAGCGGCGACGGCACCCGCGCGGTCGCCGCCGAGGCGGGCGCGACCGTGGTGCAGGACCACGAGATCCTGCCGCACCTGCCGCCCGCGCGGGGCAAGGGCGAGGCCCTGTGGAAGAGCCTCGCGGTGCTGCGTGGCGACGTGGTGGTGTGGCTGGACTCGGACGTGGTCGATTTCGACCCGGCGTTCGTGACCGGCCTGGTGGGCCCCCTGGCCGCCGACCCGGAGCTCGGCTACGTGAAGGCCCTCTACCGCCGCGCGCTGGGCGGCGACGAGCACGGCGGCGGCCGGGTCACCGAGATCTGCGCGCGGCCCCTCATCAACCTGTTCCACCCGCAACTGGCGGGGTTCGCCCAGCCGCTGTCGGGAGAGGCGGCGGGCCGCCGCGACCTGCTGCGGTCCGTCCCGTTCTTCACCGGCTACGCGGTGGAGCTGGGGCTGCTGGTCGACCTGCTGCGCACCGCCGGCCTGGGCGCGCTGGGGCAGGTGGACCTGGGGGACCGCCGCCACACCAACCAGCCCACCGCCGCCCTCGGGCGGATGGCCTCGACGATCACCCAGGCGGTGCTGCGACGGCTGGCCGACGCGGGCCGCGTGCCCGCCGGGCTGGACGGCGACGGGCGGTACGCCCGGCCCGTGCGCCGCGACGGCGGCTGGGGGCTGGAGGAGCGCGACACCCGGCCCGACGAGCGCCCGCCCATGGCCGAGGTGCTGGCTAGGGGGTGACCCGGGGCATCGGCGCCGGGGCGCGGCACTCGCGCGCCACCCGGTTCCACGCCCGCAGCGCGGCCCGCGCCCGCTTCGCGCGCGGCACCGGCCTTGTGCTGGCCACGGCCTGCGCGAGCACGCGCGCCGCCGGGCGCGCGGTGGGGCAGCGCCCCCACTCCCGCTGCAGGGCGGTGGCCGAGCGGATCGCCGCGTCGCCGGGAGCCGGGGCCGCCGGCGACGCCGCGAGCGCCGCGGGGAGGACCGCGGCGAGGAGGAGTGCACCGATGAGGATCGACCGCACCTGAGGGAGGGTGCCGGTGACGGGGCCCGCCGCCACCCCCGGGACGGATGGGAGCTACCCCCCCGGACGACCGGCCCGGCCGCCGAGGGCGGCGACGCCGGCGACCGCCGCGGCCGCCGCGGC
>DASSBX010000233.1:0-12889 GCA_035698305.1 Miltoncostaeaceae bacterium
CCGCCGCGGCGTCGCTTCCGCGACCCATCGGTGCCTCCGCCGCCCGAGGTCGTTCTACAATCCGCAACCCATGCCGGAAGCGCCGCGACAGCGAGGCACGAGCGGCGCACGAAGGCCGCGGACCGCGGAGGAGCGCGCGCGGGCCCGCCGGCGCCGGCGCAACCGGCGCCTGGGCGTCCTGGTGCTCGCCGTCGTGGTGCTCGTGATCGGCATCGGCACGGCGATCGCGTTCAGCCGCGACGGGAGCGGCGCCCCGGCCGCGGTGGAGGTGGCGGGCGTCGACGTGGACGGCAAGGACCGCGCGGAGATCGCGGAGGTCGTCCGCGAGCAGGCGAAGGAGCTCGTGAAGGAGCAGATCGTCGTCACGCGCACCGACATGCCGGGGTTCCGGGTGGCGGCCACGCGCGCCGAGCTGGGGGCCCGGCCGCGGGTGAAGGCGGCCGTCGACGAGGCGCTCGAGCCGCGCAACTGGGGCGGCCGGATCCTGTCCGGCATCGGCATCGCCCCCACACGCGACGTGGAGATCCGCTGGACGTTCGACGCGAGGAAGCTGGGCGCGCTGATCCGCCAGGTCACCGGCCGCAGCAACGACCCGGCGCGCTCGGCCTCGCTCGAGGTGACCGACGCGGACATCGTGCTCACGCCGGCGAAGGGGGGCTACGGCATCGACCCGCGGGCGCTGCGCCAGGAGATCGTCGATGGCGAGACCGAGGTGTCGGTGACCCCCGGGCCGTTGACCCCCGCCGTGTCCGACGAGGCCGCCGCGGCGGCGCGCGAGCAGGCCCTCGCGGTGGTGGCGAAGCCGGTCCAGGTCACGTTCAGGGGCAACGGCGTGCCGATCGAGCCGGCGGTGCTGCGGACGGCGCTCCGCTTCCGCCAGGACCCGCCGGACCTGCGGGTGCGCCTTGACCCCGACGTGCTGTACGAGGACATCAAGGACGCGTTCTCGACCCGCGAGCAGCCGTACCGCGACGCCCGCTTCCAGGTGAACGGCTCCTCCGTCCGCATCGTGTCGTCGCGCGTCGGCCGCAGCCTCGACATGGACGCCGTCGCCCAGGAGATCCTGGACGCGCCCGGCACCGCGGTGCGGGCGCGGTTCAAGGTGACGAGGCCAGAGACCACCACCGCGGAGCTGAAGTCGCTGGGGATCACGGAGGAGATCTCCGAGTTCACGACGCCGTACAGCTGCTGCGAGCCGCGCGTGACCAACATCCAGCGCGCCGCCGAGATCCTCGACGGGACCATCATCCCGGCGGGCAACGCGTTCTCGCTGAACGACGCCCTGGGCCAGCGGACGGAGGACCGGGGCTTCGTCGAGGCGCCCCAGATCGCGGCGGGCCAGCTCGAGGACGCCGTCGGCGGCGGCGTCTCGCAGGTGGCGACAACGCTCTACAACGCCGCCTTCTTCGGCGGGATGGAGCTGATCGCGCACACCCCCCACCAGTTCTGGATCTCGCGCTACCCGAAGGGCCGCGAGGCGACCGTGTCGTGGGGCGGGCCCGAGCTCGTGTTCCGCAACGACTGGGACGCCGCGGTGCTCCTCTCCGTGTACGCCGGCTCGAACGGGATCACGGTCCGGATGTTCTCGTCCGCCCTGGGCCGGCACGTGGAGACCACCACCGGCGAGGCGACCGACGTGAAGCAGCCGGAGGTGAAGGAGACCGAGAACCCGGACCTGCCGCCCGGGGCGCGCGAGGTGAAGCAGGAGATGGGCGGCTCCGGCTTCACGATCTCCTACACGCGCACGGTGACGGTCGACGGGGACGTGAAGCGCGACGAGACGTTCCGGTGGACGTACGACCCGCAGGACGCGTTCATCGAGGTGGGCCCGAAGAAGGAGCCGACCACCACGCGGCCGGAGCGCGGGCGCACCACCACGACGGCCCCTGGCCGGACCACCACCGCGCCGCGATCCACTCCGGAGACGCCCCCGCCCGCCGACGAGCCGGACGAGCCGCAGACCCCCTCGGGCGGCTCGGCCCCGCCCCCTCCGGGCTAGCCGCCCCCGGCCGCGGCGAAGAAGGCCGCGAGCGCCCGCGCCGTCTCCTCCGGCGCCTCCTCGGGCAGGAAGTGGCCGCACGGGAGCGACCGTCCCCGCACGTCCGAGGCGCTGTCGAGCCACGTGCCGAGGACGTCGTACAGCCGATCCATCGCGCCGTGCGCGCCCCAGAGCACCAGCAACGGGCAGCCCATCGGGGCGCCGGCGTCGGCGCGGTCGTGCACCAGGTCGATGCCGGCCGCCGCCCGGTAGTCCTCGCACGAGCCGTGGACCGCGGCGGGGTCGGCGAAGCACCGGGCGTACTCGGCGAGGGCCGCCTCCGCGACCGGCCGCGCCCGCCCCGACCAGCGCCGCACCGTCTCGCGCAGGAACCACTCCGGATCCCGCCCGATGAGCGTCTCCGGCAGGCCGTCGGGCTGGATGAGGAAGAACCAGTGGTAGTAAGCCGTCGCGAACGCCTGGTCCGTCCGGTCGAACAGCGTGAGGGTCGGGACGATGTCCAGCACCGCCGCCCGCGAGACCGCGTCGGGGTGGTCGAGCGCCATCCGGCGCGTCACCCGACCGCCGCGGTCGTGGCCCGCCACGCCGAAGCGGGTGAAGCCGAGGGCGCGCATGGCCGCGACCATGTCCGCCGCCATCGTCCGCTTCGCGTAGGCGGCGTGGTCGCCACCGCCGGGGGGCTTGCCGCTGTCGCCGTAGCCGCGCAGGTCGGCGCACACCACGGTGAAGCGCTCCGCCAGGACCGGCGCCACCAGGTGCCAGCATGCGCGCGTCTGCGGGTAGCCGTGCAGCAGGAGCAGCGGGGGGCCCGCGCCGCCCACCCAGGCGGCGATGGTCACGTCGCCGGCGTCGATGCGGGCGTCGTCGAACCCGGACGGGAACACCGCCGGATCCTAGTGCGCGCCCCGGCGGCCCCGCGGTCGCGCCCACGACTCCCCGGCCGGGGATTTCCCGACCGCTGGGGATCGCCCTACGATCGATGCCGCATGGGGACCGAGCCGGGATACCTCGCCGCACCGCCGCCCCTCACCGGCCGGGCGGCGGCGCTCGACGATCTGGTGGCGCTGGCCGCCTCCCGTCCCGGCGTGGTGGTCGTGGCCGGCCCGCGGGGCATCGGGCGGTCCCGCCTGGTGCGGGAGGCCGCCGCGCGCCTGGCGATGGACGGCAGCGCGCTCGTCGACGCGGAGGCCCCCGGGCCCGCCGCCGAGGTCCTCGCGGACGCCCTCGCCGAGGCCGGGCACGGCCGCGATCCCGCCCGCGCCGCCCGGCTACAGCCGATCGTGATCCTGCTCGGCGAGCGCGGCGACGAGCCGGGCCTCGCCGGCGGGCTGGCCCGGCGCCTCGCCGGCTCGCGCGGCCTGGCCCTGATGACCGGGCGGGAGACGTCCCCCGACGTCCCCACGATCGTGCTCCCGCCGCTCGCCCCCGACGACGCGGTGGCCCTGGTGCGGGCGGCGGCACCCGCCCTGCCGGCCGCGGCCGCCGGCGAGGTGGCGGCGCTGGGCGACGGGCTGCCCGGCCGGCTGATCGCGCTGGCCCACGCCGCGCGCGACTGGCCGGGCGGCGACGTCCCCCTGCCGATCCCCCCGGCGCTGCGCGCGGAGGCCGAGGCCGCGGTGGCCCCGCTCGGCGGCTGGCCCGCCGACCTGGCGCGCTGGGCGGCGCTGCTCTCCGAGCCGTTCACCGCCGGGACGCTGGCGCGGACCACGCTCGAGACGCCCACCCGGATCGCCGCGGGGCTCGACCCGCTCACCGCGGCCGGCGTGCTGGAGGAGGTGCCGGGGCCGCCCGAGGTGCGGTGGCGGTTCCGCGACCGCGTGGTCCGCGAGGTCACCGCCTCCGCGATGGAGGGGGCGGAGCGGCGGCGGCGGCACGCGGCGGCGCTCGTCGCCGGCCGGGCGGCGGGCGACCCGCCCGGGGAGCTCGCCCGCCACGCGGTGGGCGCGGCGGACGCCGCGGAGGTCGCGCGGTGGGCGGTCCGCGCCGCGGCGGCGGCGCACGACGCGGGCGACCTGGACGGCGCCCTGGCCCAGGCCGAGCGGGCCCTCGCCTGGTGGAATCCCTCGCTGGGCGAGTCGGTGCGCCTGGCGGCGCTCCACGAGCGCGGCATGGCGCAGCTCGACGGCGCCGCCTGGCTGGAGGCCGCCGAGGCCCTCGAGGAGGCGGCGCGCGGGCGGCGCGAGCTGGGCGAGCGCGACGCGGCGCTCGGCAGCATCTCCGCCGCCTCCGGCGCCCGGTGGATCCTGGGGCAGCACGACCTTGCGCTCCGCTCCATCGAGGACCACCTCGCGCGCAGCCGCGACCCGGCCGCGCCGCCGTCCGCCGCGCGCGCCGAGGCGCTCACCCACGCGGCCGGAATGGCGGCCATGACCTCGCGCTTCTCGGAGGCGATGACGCACGCCGGCGAGGCCCGCTCCGAGGCGACGGCGGCCGGTGCCGACGACACGTCCACGCGGGCGCTGATCTTCATGGGCATGGCCGAGAGCGGCCGGGGTGGGCCGGGGGGCCTGCTGCACCTCGCCCGCGCGCGCCGCGAGGGCGAGCGCGCGACCGGCGCGGCGGCGCGAAACGCGACCCTGGCGATGATCCACGAGAGCCACGTGCTGCTCGCCGTCGGCCGGCCCGCCGACGCCGCGGTCCGCGCACGCGAGGGGATCGCTCGCGCCCGCGAGCTGGGGCTGCACGAGCACGAGCTGGTGCTGACGGGGAATCTGGGCGAGGCGCTCGCCGCCTCCGGGTCCCTCCCCGACGCCCGCCGCGAGCTGGAGGCCGCCGTGGCCGGCTGGGCGGAGATGGAGGCCGGCGCCAACACGCCCGCGGAGCCCGGCATGGCGTGGCTGCTGCTCGCCGAGGGGCGGATCGAGGACGCCCTCTCCCGCCACCGCGCCCTCGCGTCCCGGCAGGGGCCGGAGCTCTTCGAGCAGGTCGCGCCGATCGCGACGGGCCACGCCCTGGCCGCCCTGGCCGGGGGCGGGCCGGAGGAGGCGGCGCAGGCCGTGTCCCAGGCGCTGGAGGCGTGGGAGCGCACCGACGACCGCCTCACGTCCATCCCGCTGCTTGCCGTGGGCGCGGAGGCCCTGACGGGCGAGGACGCCGCGCGCTGCGTCGCCGCGCTGGCGGACATGGACGGGGCGGGCATCGCGCTGGCCCGCCCCTCGTGGTCATACGCCCGCGGCGTGATGGCACGCGGCGGCCGTGGCGCCGCCCGCGACCTGCGCGCCGCCGCCGCCGGGTTCGAGGCGCTCGGCCTGGCGTGGTGGGCCGCCCGCTCCCGGTTCGCCGCCGGCCTGGCCGACGGCCGCTCCGACGCCGCCGCCGATGACCTCCTCGCCGCCCGACGGGCGTTCCGGGCGATGGGCGCCGACGGCTGGCGGCGCCGCGCCGAGGCCCGCCTGCGCGCCATCGGCAGGCGCATCCCCACCCGCTCGCGGCCGCCCACCGCCCTCGGGGCGGGGCTGTCGGCCCGGGAGCTCGAGGTGCTGGCCGAGCTGGCCCTCGGCCTGAGCAACCGGGACATCGGGGAGCGACTGTTCATCAGCGAGCGGACGGTCGCCCGCCACCTCGTCCAGATCAACGCGAAGCTCGGCGTCGGCAACCGGACCGCCGCCGTCCGCGTGGCCCAGGAGATGGGCCTCCTCACCCCCCGGGAGCTCGGCACGAGCCCCTGAGGGTCCGGAGGAACGCCCGGCGGATGGATGGTCAATTCTGACCATGATCGCCTGGCGATGCCGGGGATAGCGTGCCGCCGTCCGATGTGCCCGGACCCGAGGTGAGACCAGGTGGGAACCATGACCGAGCCGATGCCGGAGACACACGGCGGCATCACCGAAGATCCGCCGTTGAACGGCGCCGAGCGCGCCGCGCTGCGGAGCTTCCGCCGTGCAGCCCTGACGTCGCGCGGGTATCGCGCGCATCTGGAGCGCACCGGCGTCGACCACCGGCTGGTGACGCGCATCTCCCAGGTGCCGTACACCGACAAGCGGACCGTCTTCGGTGACGGCATCGAGACGTGGCTGGAGGGCGGTCGGGTGGCCGACGCCGCCGAGCTGCTCACCTCGAGCGGCGCCACCGGGTTCTTCTCGGTGGGCGTCACATCGCGCGCCGAGCGCCGCGCCCAGGAGCGCACCCTCGACCTGATCATCCGCTCGCTCGGCGGTGGTGAGGCCAGCTCCACGCTGGTGCTGAACTGCCTGCCGATGGGCATCGGGGTGCCGACGCGCCTCGCGACCGTCGCGAGCCCCTCCGTGCACCTCGAGATGGCCGTCGAGCTGCTCGCCCGCGCCGGCGACGGCTTCGACCGCGTCGTGATCGCCGCCGAGCCGCTGTTCCTGAAGGAGCTGGGCGAGACGGCGCTGCGTCGCCACGGCCCCGACTTCGCGCACCGGGTGGCGGCGTGCTTCATCGGCGGCGAGTGGATCGCGGAGAGCTTCCGCCGCTACGTGTCGGAGCTCTTCGCGTTCCGCGACGGGGCCGAGGACCGCCCGGGCCTGATGGTGTCGATGGGCGCCGCCGAGGTGGGGCTGCACGTGCTGCACGAGACGCCCCCGCTGCGCCGCGCCCGGCGGGCCCTCGACTCCGCAGACCTGCGCCGCGCCCTGTTCGACCGGGACCCCGGCTACTCCCCCACGCTGCTCGCCTGGGACCCCAACCGGTTCTTCGTCGAGCGGCGCACCCACGACGACGGCACCGGGAGCCTCGTGGTGACGGCGCTCACCCGCCGCCTCATGCCGCTGGTGCGCTACGACCTGGACGACGAGGCCGACATCATCGCGCCGGAGCCCGCGAACCGGCTCCTGGCCGACGCCGGCAGCGACGTCCGCCTGGACCGCCCCGCAATCGCCCTCTGGGGCCGCCGCGGCGCCACCGTCTCCGGACGGGACTGGAGCATGCGGCCGGAGATCGTGAAGGAGGGGCTGTTCAGCACCGCCGCGCATGCGGGAGCGCTGACGGGCCGCTTCCGCATCGCGGCGGAGGACGGGCTCCCGGCGCTGCACGTGCAGCTCCGGGACGGCGTGGTGGCGACACCGGGCATGGAGAACTCGCTCGCGCTCATGACGCGGGTCATCTCCGGTGCCCCCGAGGCCCGGATCGCCATCCACGGCTACCGGGAGTACCCGTTCCACGAGGCGGGGGACTTCCAGCACAAGCCCGCCTACGTGGAGCGGGCGCGGTCGTGAGCACCGCCGCCGCGCCCGAGGTCGCCGCGTCCGCCGCGGCGACCGCCGAGATCACCGTGACCCTGGCCGACAGCGTCGCCGACATCGACCGCGCCCTCGCCGTGCTGCACGACGGGTACGTCGAGGCCGGGTACCTCACGCCGCGGCCGTCGGGCCGCCGGATGCACCCCGCCTACCTGAACCCCGGGACCGTCTTCATCCTCGCCCATATGGAGGGCGACGTCGTCGGCACGTGCGCGATCGTGGCCGACGGCCCGTTCGGCCTGCCGTCGGATCGCGCGTTCCAGGAGGAGAACGACGCCCTGAGGGCGGCCGGGGGCCTCTGCGAGTGCGGGTCGCTGACGGTGTCGCGCCGCCACCGCCGCCACACCCGGCGGATCGTGATGCGGATGTTCGCCACGGCGAGCCGGGTGGCGCGCGACGAGTTCTCCGATGCCAACGTGGTGATCGCGGTGACGCCGGAGAACGAGCGCTTCTACCGCGGGATCGCCGCCGCCGAGCCGCTCGCCGAGCCGCGTCCGCTGTACGGGGCGCCCGCGTCCCTGATGCGCACGACGGGCCGCCGCATCGCCGAGCACTCCGCCGGGCGCGCCACCCCCACCCAGCGGCTGATGGACACGATGATGGCGGCCCGCGACCCCGAGTGGCTGCTGGACGAGCGCACCAACGAGGCGCTGCCGCCCGCGTGGATCGCCAGCCTGTTCGAGGAGTCGGGCGCCACCGACCGGCTGCTGTCGCAGCTCGCGCTCCTCACCGGCCGGGACCCCGCCCGGCTCGCGCGCGCGGTCGGCCTGGCCGCCCGCAGCGAGGCCGCCTAGGCCCACCGCCCGGCGCGCGTCGCCCCCCGCCGGCGCCCCCGGCGGGTGCCGCGCGCCTCAGGGCGCCCCCCAGGGGTGCCGATATCAGCGTCGTGATCGCGATCCGCGGCCCTCACAACGCCCTGTCGGCGCCCACCGACCGCACCATCATGCTGACCCTGACGGGCGCGGCGGTGGCGCTGCTCGCCCTCGTGCCGTTCGCGTCCCGCCAGGCGGTGACCACCGGCGTGGCGGCGGCCATCACCATCATGCTGGTCAGCGCGCTCGCCGGGCTCGGGCTGCTCGCCACGATGGCCGCGGCGTTCCGCGCGAGCGGCGTCGAGGCCCGCGTGCGGCGGCTGTTCGCCCTGGGCCTCGCGAGCTGGACCCTCGGGTGCGTCCCCTACCTGCTGTTCCTCGCGACGGGCGGCGACCCGGGCAGCCCCGCGGCCTGGTCGCAGATCGGCTTCCTGCTCGCGTATCCGTTCTGGTACCGGGCCCTGTGGCTCATGCGCCAGCCGGCGCTGGAGGAGTCGCGCACCAGGCGCGCGGAGTCCCTCGCGATCGAGCTCGCCGTGCTGGCGCTGCTCTTCGTGATCGTCGTCGCCGTGCTGTGGGAGCACTCGCTGCCGGCGGCCGAGAACATCGCCCTGCAGTTCCCGGTGGTGCTGGACCTGCTGCTGCTCGCCGCCCTCTACAACGCGGTCCGCCGCTCCGCCGTGACCCGGCAGGCGGCCTTCGTGTGGTTCGCCTACGCCTTCTCCGCCCTCGCGGTGACCGACGCGCTGGTGACGTTCCTGGTGACCCGCGGCGCGAACCCCCGCGCCGTCGGCCCCGCGATGGTCGGCTACATGATCGCGATGGCGCTGATGGCCGTCGCCGCCCGCCGCCCGGTGCGCGTGACCGAGGCCCAGGCCGTCCTGGGCCCGTCCAAGACGATCCTCGCCGCGCTCGGCCTCGGCCTGACCGGCCCGGCGAGCGCGATGGCCCCGTGGGGCGTCCGACCGCTGATCTGGCTCATCGCCGCCTTCCTGGTGTGGCGCCTCTGCGCCCTGATCCGGATCCACGGCCAGTCCGACACCGACCCGCTGTCCGGCTTCCTCGAGGCCCGCGCGTTCGCCCGCCACGTCGGCGGCGTGGTGCAGGCCGCGTCGTCCACCCGGCCCGCCCTGCTGATCGCCGTGGACCTCGACGACTTCGGCCGCTGGAACGCCTATCACGGGTACGGGGCCGGCGACGCCCTGCTGTCCGACCTCGCCGCGCGGCTGGAGGGATCGAGCCTGACGGGCGGCGTCTGGAGCCGCCTCGGCGCCGACCGCTTCGCGTGGATCGGGATGGGCCACGACGGCATGAACGGGCGCCTGATGGCCGAGACCGTCCACGACATCGCCGCCTCCAACGCCGGCGGGCTCACCGCCCGCGCCGCCTTCGTGGTGCTGCCGGACGACGCCGCCACCGCCGCGAACGCGATCGCCGCCAGCGAGGAGGCCCTGGCCGCGGCGCACAGCGGCGACCGGCGGGTCGTCGCGTTCGACCGCGGCCGCCTGGACGGACTGGAGTACGCGAGCGGCTACACCGCCTCGCTCGCCGAGCGCCGCAAGGCGATCCTCGAGGTGCTCCACGAGCCCGGTACGATCGCCACGGTGTTCCAGCCGATCGTGTCCCTCGCCACCGGCGAGACGATGGGCTACGAGTCGCTGTCGCGCTTCCGCGCCGAGCCCGAGCGCCCGCCCGACAAGTGGATCGCCGAGGCGCACGCCGTCGGCCTGGGGCTGGAGATCGAGGTGGAGTGCGTCCGCCGCGCCCTGGCCCTGCGCAGCCGCATCGCCGGCAGCGCGTACCTGTCGGTCAACATGAGCCCGGACGCGATCCTCACCACCGAGATGGCGGACGCCCTCGGGGACGGGCGCCTCGACGGCCTGGTCATCGAGATCACCGAGCACGACGAGGTCCGCGACTACGCCCGCCTCGCCGCCCGCCTGGCCGACTACCGGGGCCGGGGCGCGCGCGTCGCGATCGACGACACGGGCGCCGGCCAGTCGAACTTCATGCACGTCGCCGAGCTGGCCCCCGACTTCATCAAGGTGGACCGCAAGCTCATCCACGACATCCACGTGGACCACGCGAAGCGCGCGCTGGTGCGGTCGATGGTGAGCCTGGAGGAGGACCTCGGCGCGAAGGTGATCGCCGAGGGGGTGGAGCGTCCGGAGGAGCTGCGCGCCCTGCGCGAGATCGGCGTCCCCCTGGCCCAGGGCTACCTGCTGGCCCGCCCCCACCGCGACCCCGCCCCCGCCCCGTGGACGGCGGCGATGCTCGAGCTGTCCGAGCAGGGCGGCGGCTCCGAGGGCTGAACCGCCGCGGGGACCGCGCCTGAGCGCTGGAGTTCCCGAGGAACGTGCCGATGACGGGGGTGGGCCCCGCGCCCCCACCTGTCATCCGAGCGTCAGGACCGACGTGATCTCCTTCTTCTCCCGCCCCCTGCGACTCGTCGCCCTGGTCGCGGTGGTCGGAATCGCCGGCGCCGTGTACTGGGTGTGGCACGGCGCGCACACCAGCACCGCGGTGAGCCAGGACACCGTCCTCGCCGAGTACCGCGCCCAGAACGTCAGCCACGACCCGCCCGCCGCCGGGGTCCCCGCCTCCGGCGTCTACCGCTTCCGCGCCACCGGCGAGGAGTCGGCGGGCAGCGGCGTCCTCTCGGTCTCCCGTCCCCTCCCGGACGAGGCCGTCTACATCATCACCCCGAAGGCCGGCGGCTACCACGAGGACCTGCGGTTCTCCGAGGAGCACGTCGAGGAGGCCGACTTCGCCGTGGGCGCGAAGGGCGCGAGCGCGACGTGGCGCCGCACCAAGGTCACCTTCGTGGGCATCGGCACCGACGACCGCGACGCCGTCGAGCCCCCGTCCTTCGACCACCCCTCCGAGTTCGCCGTGGGCCGGTCCTGGAAGGGCACGTACCGCCTCGGCGCCGACCTGACGGTGTCCTACACCGGCAAGATCACGGGCCGGGAGACGGCCGAGCTCGACGGGAAGCGGATCCCGGTGTTCGTGATCCGCACCGACAGCACGTTCGCGGGGACGACCCCCGGCTCGCGCACCGACACCCTGCGCTGGTCGCCGCAGCTGTCGCTGCCGGTGACGTGGTCGATCCAGCAGAAGACCGGCGGCGACGCGGAGTTCGCGATCGACGCCGACCTGACGCTGGTGAGCGGCACCCCCCAGCGCTGAGCGTCCCGCCCGGGCCGGCCTCGCGGCCGGCCCGGGCGCGGGGGCCTACCGCCGCCGCCCCTTCGCGACGACCTTCACGGCGAGCGACCCGGACGGCTTGAGCCGCACGTCGCCGCCGTAGGCCACCCGGACCCGCCAGTTGCCGAGGGTGGTGACCCGGCGGGTGAACCCGAAGCGGCCCCTGTTGTTGGTCTTGACCCGGCCGATGCGGACGTAGCCGCGGCGCGCCGCGAACCGCTGGATCTCGAGGCGGGCGTTGCGGATCGCCGGCTGCGTGCGGCCGGTGCAGATGAGCTTCTGCCTGCGCACCACCCCGACGAAGCCCTTCCGGCCGGCGGCGACCTTCTTGCCCCCGATCTTGCAGGACCAGAAGAATCGCGCGTTGGCCCGGGTGTCGGGGGGCGGCGCCGGCGGGCCCGGCCGGACGTACGCCTGCGTGTTCTGGAGGGTCCGGAAGGCGTCGATGCGGCCGGCGCCGAACACGGGGTCCTTGCCGGGGGCGCCGAGGTCCACGGCGCTCGCCTCGAGGATGCCCTGCACCTCGGCGGCCGACAGGTCGGGCCGCAGTTGGAGCATCAGCGCGACGAGGCCGGACACGATGGGCGTCGCCATCGACGTTCCGGAGAGGCTCTTGAAGCCGACGCCGTGGGTCGGGGCGATGGCCGCGGGGGCGTTCGCGGGGATCCGGGAGTCCCAGGTCGACAGGATCCCGTGGCCCGGAGCGGAGATGTCGACGAAGTCGCCGTTGGTGCTGAACGGGGCGATGTTGTCGTCGGGCTGGGTCGCGCCGACGCCGATGACGCCGGGGAACGACGCCGGGTAGTTCTGCACGCCCGGGTTGTTGAGCTGGCCGTTGCCCGCGGAGGCGACGATGACCTTGCCCCTGCCGAGCGCGTAGGCGACGGCGTCGCGCATCGCCGGGTGCATGCGGTCGGTGCCGAGCGACATGCTGATGATCCGCACGTCGGTGCGGTTCGCCACGTCGGTGATGGCCTCGCTGACGTCGCTCACGAACTTGGCGTCGGTCGTCTGGGGGGTGCCGGGGGCGCCGCCGCGCAGGCCCGTCTTGTACGGGATCACCACGCAGTCGAAGCACGCGCCGGGGGTGCCGTTGGCGTTGTCGCTGACCGCGGCGACGAGGCCGGCGACGTGCGACCCGTGGAGCGTCTGGGACTGGATGTCCAGGTCGTTCGCCCGGACCGAGGTGGTGCGGTAGCCGACGGTGCCGGAGTCGAAGTTCTTGCCGGTCAGGAGCTTCGGCTTGAGCTCGAGGTGCTCCGTGTCGAACTCCGAGTCGATGACCGCGACGCGCTGCCCCTCGCCGCGGGCGATGTCCCAGGCGGCCGGGAAGTTGGTGAGGGTCCAGTGCCAGTTCCACGAGGCGGTGAGCTGGCCGGCGGTCACCGTGCCCTGGTTGGTGAAGATCGTGTCGCTCGGCGTCAGGTCCAGCGACATCCGCTCGCCCGGCTGGGCCGCGTCGGTGCGCCACACCGCCGGGTCCCGGGCGAGCGCCGCCGATGCGGCGGCGGCGGGGCCGCGCGCCGTGTAGGACGCCCAGCCGATCTCGGGGATCGTGGTGCGCAGCGTCAGGTGGTTGCGCGCCGCCACGGCCGTGGCCGACGCGGCGGAGAAGGGCTGCAGCTTGGCCATCACGACCGTCTGGGAGCCGGCGTCCGCGTCTCCCGGCG
>DASSBX010000234.1:0-3885 GCA_035698305.1 Miltoncostaeaceae bacterium
GAGGCTCAGAAGCCGATGCCGCGCGACCTGGTGACCGGCCAGGACGCGGTCGACGTGGCCGCCTACGTCGCGGCGGTCGCCGCGACGGGCGAGGCCGCCGACCAGAGTGACGTCTTCAAGGCGGAGACGACCCCCCAGGTCCCGGACCCGCCGCGGCAGGAACTCGCCCCACCGGGGCCCTGACGGCGTAGGCCCCCGATCCGGCTCGACGGCGTCCGGGCGCTGGTCACCGGCGCGTCGCGCGGCCTGGGGCGCGCGGTGGCGGAGGGGTTCGCCGCCGAGGGCGCGCGGCTCGTCCTGACGGCCACCGAGGAGCGGCACCTCGACGCGGTCCTCGCCGCCGTCCGCGGCCGCGGGGGGGAGGCGCACGGCGTCGCCCTCGACCTGTCCGACCCCGCCTCGTGCGCCGCCGCCGCCGCGGAGGCCCTCGGCGCGCTCGGGCGGCTGGACGTGCTGGTGAACAACGCCAGCCTGCTGGGCGACCGGGCGCACCTGGCCGACCAGCCGATGGACGTGTTCGACCGGGTGATGGCCGTGAACGTGTCGGGGACGCTGCGGCTCACGCAGGCGGTGCTGCCCGGGATGGCGGATGGCGGGGCGATCGTGAACGTCACGTCCGGCGCCGCCGCGCGCGCGACCTGGGGCGCGTACGCCGTGTCCAAGCACGCCCTCGACGGCATCACCCTGATGCTCCGCGACGAGCTCGCGCCGAGAGGCATCCGCTGCGTCGGGGTGAACCCGGGCGGGTTGCGCACCGCGATGCGCGCGGCCGCGTACCCGGACGAGGATCCCTCCACGCTCCCACGCCCGGAGAGCGTGGTCCCCGTCTTCGTCGCCATCGCCGCGGGGGCCGACCCCGGCCCTCGCGTCGAGGCCCGCGAGTGGCCGGCGGCGTGACCGCGATCCCGGAGCTCGCCGGCAACGAGGGCTGGCGGGACGTCCCGATCGAGCCGGTCGAGGAGCCGCTGGTCCCGGTGGACGCCATCAGCGGGCGGGTGATCGACTCGCCCATGTACCACCGGGCCGGCCTGCCCGGCGCGCTGCCGCGCGGCTGGGTGCGGGAGGGCGTCGCCGCGCGGCTGCGCGCGGTGGCCGAGGCGCTCCCCGGCGGCATGACCCTGGTCGTGTGGGACGGGTACCGCCCCATCGCCACCCAGGCGGCGCTCTTCCACGGCTACCTGGACGAGCTGACCATGGTCCACCCCGACTGGCCGGCGGACGCCCTCGAGGACGCCGCCGCCCGCTACGTCACGCCGCCGTCGCGCTCGGCGCTGGCCCCGCCGCCGCACCTCACGGGCGGGGCGGTGGACCTGACGCTCGCCGACGCGGACGGGCGGCCCCTGGACCTGGGCACCGACTTCGACGCGTTCGTGCCGGAGGCGGGGGCCCGCGCCCTGGAGGCCGTCCCCGGACGCGCGCGCGACCTCCGGCGTACCCTGTACTGGGCGATGACCGGTCAGGGGTTCACGCCGTACGTCGAGGAGTGGTGGCACTTCGACCACGGCGACCAGTTCTGGGGCCTGGCGACCGGGCGGGCCGCCCGGTACGCGGCGGCGGAGCCGCCGGCGGGATGACCGGCGTGCACGTCCAGGCTGCGCCGGCCCCCGCGCTGCGGGGCGCCGTGGTGCGCCTGGCGGGCTACCGCGACCGCGCGCCCGTGCCGGTGCGGTTCACGGAGATGCCGGGCACGTTCGTCCCGGTGATCCTCGACCTGGCGGACGGCTGGTGGGTCGGCGACGCCCGCCGCCCCGACGTCCCGCTCGACCGCTTCGGCTCGTTCGTCGCGGGCCTCACCGGCTTCCCGGTGGCGGTGGAGCACGCGGGAACCGCCCACTGCGTCCAGGTCGACCTTCGGCCGCGGGCGGCGCGCCGCCTGCTGGGCGTGCCCATGCACGAGCTGACCGGCCGGACGGTGGCGCTGGACGACGTCCTCGGCGCCGGCGCCCGGGAGCTGGTGGCGCGGGTCGCCCAGACGGACGGCTGGCCCGCGCGCTTCGCCCTGGTGCAGGAGGCTCTCGCGGCGCGGCTCGCCGACGCGCCGCCGCTGCGGCCAGAGGTGGGGTGGGCGCTGCCGCGGATCGCGGGGCCGCAGCCCGCCCGGGTGGGCGAGGTCGCGCGCGAGCTGGGGTGGAGCCACCGGCGCCTGATCGCGCGCTTCCGCGACGAGGTGGGCATGCCGCCGAAGCTCGTGGCGCGGATCGCCCGCTTCGAGCGCGCCCGGCGCCTCATCGCCGACGAGCCGTCGCTCGATCTGGCGCGTGTCGCCGCCCGCTGCGGGTTCGCCGACCAGTCGCACCTGTCGCGGGAGGTCGGCGAGCTGGCGGCGACGACGCCGGCCGGCCTTCGGCCGGCGTCCGTCAATTCCGTACAAGACCCGGCGGCGGAGGCCGCGTAGCGTCGGATGCCGACACGACCCGCTGCGAGGAGGACCCGCAGATGCCCGAGACCGTGATCGCCTTCAACGGCGCCTTCCCGATCGTCCCGTACCCCGACCCCCGCGCCGCGATCGGCTGGCTGGAGCGGACGTTCGGCGGGGTCGCGACGGAGGTCCACCCGCCCGATTCCGACGAGCCGCTCGTGCACGCGGAGGTGCGCGTCGGCACCGGGATCGTGATGCTCAGCGACACGACCCGCGCCGGCGACAACCCGTTCTGCCTCCCGGGGCCCGTCGCGGTCTACGTGGTGGTGGACGACCCCGACGCGCTCCACGAACGCGCCGTCGGAGCGGGGGTGGAGATCGTCCGGGGCCTCGAGGACCAGCCGTACGGCTCCCGCGACTTCGCCGCCCGCGACCACAACGGCAACGTGTGGAGCTTCGGCACCTACCGGCCGGCCGGGGGATCGCCGGCGGGGTGAGGAGGCATGCGCGCCGACGCCCTCACCGCCGCCCGGGACGCGTACGGGCGGCGCGCGTGGGCGGAGGCGCGCGAGCTCCTGCGGCGCGCCGACGACGAGGCGCCGCTCGACCCCGAGGATCTGGAGCGCCTCGCGGTGGCGGCCTACATGGCCGGTCGCGACGACGAGCACCTCGCCACCCTCGCGCGGGCGCACCACGCCCGCCTGGAGGGGGGCGACCGCTCCGGCGCCGTGCGGGCGGCGTTCTGGCTGTACGTCCACCTCGCCCTCCGGGGCGAGACGGGCCCCGCGACCGGCTGGCACGCCCGTGCGCGGCGGCTGATGGAGGGCGAGGCGCGGGAGTGCGTGGAGCGCGGCTATCTCGCCTCCGCCGAGGCGCTGCGCCACGGGGTGGCACGCGACTGGCCCGCGGCGCGCGCCGCATCGCGGGAGGCGGTCGCCGTCGGCGAGCGCTTCGGGGACCGTGACCTCGTGGCGCTCGGGCTCATGGACGTCGGTCGCACCCTCATCGAGGAGGGCCGGGCCGCGGAGGGGCTGGGGCAGCTCGACGAGGCGATGGTGGCGGCGGCCGCGGGCGAGCTCACGCCCGTGGCGACGGGGTTCGTCTACTGCAGCGTCATCGAGAGCTGTCACGCGGTGCACGAGCTGGCGCGCGCCCGCGAGTGGACCCTCGCCCTGTCGGACTGGTGCGCCGGGCAGCCGGATCTCGTCCCGTTCACCGGGACGTGCCTGCTGCACCGGGCCGAGATCCTCCAGGTCGACGGCGAGTGGGAGGAGGCGCTCGCCGAGGCCCGGCTGGCCGCCGAGCGGTTCGCCGGCCGCCGCGACCGCCGCGCCGCCGGTGAGGCGTCCTACCGCTGCGGCGAGATCCTGCGGGTGAGGGGCGACCTGGCCGCGGCCGAGCGTGCGTTCCGGGACGCCAGCCGCAACGGGCGCGAGCCCCAGCCGGGGCTCGCCCTGCTGCGGCTCGCGCAGGGCCGGGCCGACGCCGCCTGCGCGGCGCTCGCGGGCGCCCTGGACGCGGCGGAC
>DASSBX010000235.1:0-10301 GCA_035698305.1 Miltoncostaeaceae bacterium
CCCGTCCGGCCCGTGCCCCGGGCCAGGCGGAACAGCACCGTCTCGGCCTGGTCGGACGCCGTGTGGCCGGTCGCGATCCGCGCGTACCCCTCGCGCGCCGCCACCTCGCGGGCCGCCGCCAGGCGCGCCGCCCGGGCGCGCGCCTGCACGCCGGCGCCCGCCGCGAGCCCCGGCGACGCGACGTGGGCCCGGAGGCCCAGGCCGCGGGCGGCCTCGACGACCCGCCACGCCTCCTCCGCCGACCCGGGGCGCAGCCCGTGATCGACGGTCAGGACGCCCACCGGCCCGTCGTGGAGCCGCGTCAGCAGGTGCATGAGGCACGTCGAGTCGGCGCCGCCGGACACCATCGCCAGCACCGGCGCGCCCGGCGGCAGAAGGTCGTGGCGGCGGCAGTGCGCCGCGACGCGGTCCTGCAACCGTTCGGGGCGGTCAGCCACCGAGCTGCTTCGCGAAGGACTCGAGCTGCGCCTCGGAGATCTCGCCGATGTACGTCGAGGCGACCTTCCCGTCGCCGTCGATGATCGCGGTGACCGGCAACCCGCTCACGCCGAACTCGCCCGCCACGTCGGCGTCGCGGTCCAGGCCCAGCTGGTAGGGGACCCCCTCCTTGCGCGCGAAGGCGCGGGCGTCGCCCGGCAGGTCGTTCACCGCGAGGCCGACGACCGCGATGTCCGGATGCCGCTTGGAGAACCCCACGAGCTCGGGCGTCTCGCGCTGGCACGGCTCGCACCACGAGGCCCAGACGTTGAGGATCTCCGGCGTGCCGCGGTGCGCGGCGAGCGTCACCCGGCCGTCGCCGTCGAGCGCGGGCACGTCCACCTTCGGCGCCGACTTGCGGTCGGGCGGGGGCACGACCTGCTGGTCGGTGTTCTCTCCCAGGCCGCCGCCGCTGCAGCCCGCCAGCACCGCCAGGACCGCCGCGGCCGCGACGAGGAGGGCGATCGCGCGACGCATCCCCCCGAATCTAGCAGCGGCCCCGCGCCGGTAACCTGCGGCCGGATGCGCCGCCTGCTCCAGCTCGACCGGCGCCTGGGGGGCGCCGTCCGCCGCGCGGTGGCGACGCTGCCGGGCGGCCCCTCGTGGGCCCGGGTGACCGCCCGGGTGATGAGCCCCGCGTTCCGGGTGGCCGTCGCGGTGATGATCGTGCGCCGCCCCACGCGGGCGACCGGGCTGCGCTGCCTCGGCGCCGGGGTGGCGGCGGGGATGGCGGCCCGGGTGCTGCGCGACCGGCTGGGACGCCCCCGGCCGGGCGGGCGGGCGGACGGGGGCCTGCCGAGCCGGCACGCCGCCGCGTCGGCCGCGATCGCGCGCACGGCGGTGGACGGCGCCCCCCGCGTGGGCCGGGCGATGGCCGTCGGCGCCGTGGTCGGCATGGCCGCGCGCGTGGCCTCCGCCGAGCACGACCCCGCCGACATCGCAGCGGGCGCCGCCCTGGGCCTGGCCAGCGCGCGGGCGGTGTCGGCGCTCGCGGGCGGGCAGCGCGGGCACGGCGGCGCCTGATAGAAGAACCGGGTATGAGCGTGGAGCCGCCCCCCGCCACCGGAACCCGGCGCGAGCGCTCGATGATCGGCGCAGCCCGGATCGTGTGCGGCACGCTGACGTTCGCGGGGATCGTGGGGCTGCTGCGCGTGGGCAGCACCGGGGAGGCGAAGGACATCGCGACGGTGCACGTGGCGCCCGCCACGGCGCTGGTCTGGTTCGTGCTCGGGATCGTGGGGGTCGCGCTGAGCGTGCGGCCCGACCGCGCGCGGTGGTACCTGATCGGCGCGGGCGGCCTGCTGACCCTCTGGGGCCTGGTCGGGCTGCTCACGCAGGGTGCCGGCGACGTCCTCACCAACGACCCGTCGACGGTCGCCCTGCTGCTGGTGCTGGGCGTCGGCGCTCTGGCCGTCGCGCTGGGACCCACGCCCGAGTTCGTGCAGAAGGCGCTGGCGCCGCCGCGCGCCGAGGCGGACGAGAAGGGCTAGTGTCCCGGGCCGGAGGTTCGTATGCGGTTCCCGAGCGAATCTCCCGCGAGGCAAGGACGCAGATCCACCGCAATATCGGGAATATCACGGTGGTCGAGGACGCCGCATCGCGACGAGATGCAGCCGGGAACCGCCGCGCAATTTCCGACTCGGGACACTAGGAGGCCGCCGCCCAGCGGTGCTCGGGCGCGAAGAGGCTCACCCGGTCGCGGCCGGACGCCTTCGAGTGGTACAGCGCCTTGTCGGCCTGGTCGAGCATCCGGTCGCCCCGGTCGCCCTCGCCGTTCCCGAAGTCGGCGACGCCCGCCGAGATCGTGGTGCCGGCCGTCTCGCCGCCCGCCACCAGCACCTGGACGCCGGCGACCGCCACCCGGATGCGCTCCGCCGCCTCCATCGCCTCCTCCGCCGGGCCCGGCACGATGAGGGCGAACTCCTCCCCGCCGAACCGCGCGACGATGTCGGATGCCCTCGAGCTGGCCAGGATCGCCTCGCCGACGGCGGCGAGCAGGCGGTTGCCGGCGTCGTGGCCGTGGCGGTCGTTGAACGCCTTGAACCGGTCGAGGTCGAGCAGGATCAGCGACAGGGGCAGGCCGTACCGCTCGGCGCGGCGGCACTCGCGCGGCAGCGCGTCGGCGAAGTAGGCGTAGTTGTGGACGCCGGTGAGCCGGTCGATCAGCGAGCCCTCGGCGATGCGGGCCGCCGCGCGCTCCTGGGCCCGGTGTCCAGCGCCGACGGCGACGCCCGCGGCGACGAACGCGGCCAGGCCGAGGGCCATCGCCGCGCCGTCGGTGGCGTCGCGCCCCGAGGCCAGCGCGCACATCAGGGCCGCGACGACGGTCGCCGCCGCCAGCCCCTGGACCCCGCCGAGCGGCAGCGCCAGCGCGATGGGCAGGGCGAACAGCGTCCAGGCGGGGGTGAGGCCCATCAGCACCAGGACCGCGGGGACGGCGACGGCGACGGCGAGCAGCACGGCGCGCCGGCGGGCCGGCGCGGTGCCGTCTGGGGTCTGGTGATCGCGTGCCGCGATGGAGGTGGGCATGTCCCCCGGAGGTTCGACGCGCGGAACCGTAGTCCGGCGCGCGGACGGATCGCGGCCCTCGGCCCCGGGGCTATGCTCCGCGGCCCGTGCCGGACCCCGCCTTCACGCCGCACCCGTCCCTGCGCGGACGATCCCTGCTGACGCTGCGCCACCACGAGCCGGAGGCCGTCGCGGCGGTGCTGGAGTACGCGTCGCACCTGCGGGCCACCGTCCGCGGCGGGTGGCCGCCGCTGCTGGCGGGGAAGGTGGTGGCGCTCGTGTTCGAGCGGCCCTCCACCCGCACCCGCGTGTCGTTCGCCAGCGGCATCGCGCGGCTCGGCGGGACCGAGATGGTGCTCTCGTCCGGCGATCTGCAGCTCGGCCGGGGCGAGACGATCGAGGACACGGCGAAGGTCCTGGGCCGGATGGTCGACGCGATCATGCTGCGCACCGGGCCGCACGCGGCCCTGGAGGAGCTGGACCGCCACGCCGGCGTCCCGGTGATCAACGGGCTGACCTACGAGCACCATCCCTGTCAGGCCCTCGCCGACGCGCAGACGCTCCGGGAGCGCTTCGGCGACCTCTCCGGCCTGCGGGTCGCCTACCTCGGCGACGGGAACAACGTGTGCGTGTCGCTGATGATCGTGGGCGCGCTCACCGGCATGGACGTCGTGGCCGCGTGCCCGCCCGGCTACGCGCCCGACCCGGAGGTGGTGGCGTGGGCCGACGCGGCCGGACGCGAGCGCGGCGGCGGCGCGCGCCTGACCGCCGACCCCCTCGAGGCGGTCGCCGGCGCCCGCGCGCTGTACACGGACACCTGGGTCTCGATGGGCGACGAGGACACCCGCGACCAGCGGCGACGCGACCTGGAGCCGTACCGCATCGACGACGACCTGATGGACCGCGCCGCGGGCGACGCCGTGGCGCTCCACTGCCTCCCCGCCCACGCGGGCGAGGAGATCACCTACGAGGTGCTCCACGGGCCTCGCTCGGCGGTCTGGGACCAGGCCGAGAACCGGATGCACGCCCAGGCTTCCCTGCTGGCCCACGTCCTCGGCGGCCCGTAGGGCCCTCCCGTGATCCCGCTCAAGGACGTCAACCCCACGCGGCGTCCCGCGGTGCTCACGATCGCCCTCATCGTGGTCTGCGCGCTGGTGTTCGCCTACCAGCAGACGAAGCCCGACGACCTGAGCCTCGACGGCCGCCAGGGGTTCGTCTGCGAGTACGGCCTGATCGCCGACAACGTGGCCGGCGGCTCCGGCGGCGAGCCGGTGGACGGCTGCGACCAGCTCAACCAGGAGCACCCGCGGCTCATGGCGTTGATCACCAGCCTGTTCCTGCACGCCGACTGGCTGCACCTGGGGTTCAACATGCTGTTCCTCTGGGTGTTCGGGAACAACATCGAGGAGCGTCTGGGCCGCATCCGCTTCCTGCCGTTCTTCCTGGTGTGCGGGGTGATCGCGAGCCTGGCCCAGGTCGCGGTCGACCCCGGCAGCCAGGTGCCCCTGATCGGCGCCTCCGGCGCCATATCGGGGATTCTCGGCGCCTACCTGGTGCTCTACCCGCGGGTGCGCGTGTGGACGGTGGTGCTGCCGCTGTTCTTCCTGCCGTTCCGGCTGCCCGCGTGGATCTGGCTGCTGATCTACCTGGCGCTGCAGCTCCTGTTCATCGGCGACGACGCGACGGCGGGCGGCGGCGGCGGCGTGGCGTACATGGCGCACATCGGCGGGTTCATCGCCGGCGTGGTGCTCATCCGGCCCTTCCTGGTGGGCCGCGGCGACGGCCCGCCCCGGTCCCCGGCCGTGGGGAGGGCGTGGTGAGCGTGTTCCGCCGCCGCAGGGCCCGGGAGCCGAGGCCTGCCGCGCCCCAGTGGGTGCGGGTGGCGATCGCGATGCACCAGCCGGAGGCCGAGATGCTGGCGTCCCTGCTCGGCGAGCTGGACATCCCGGTGCTGGTGCGGCGCACCACGATGGACGTGCCGGACATGCTCGCCGGGGGGCCGCGGGAGCTGCTGGTCCCCGCCGACCGGGCCCTGGAGGCGCGGGCGCTGCTCGACCCCATGGAGGGGGCGGACGAGGCCCCGCCTGCGCCATGATCGCCCGATGAGCGTCCCCGAGCGTTTCGGCGTGGGCCTGTCCCAGGCGGCGGATCCGCGCGATGCGGCCCGCGAGGCCTGCGCCGCCGTGCGTGCCGCCCTGGGCGGCACGCCGCCGACCCTGGTCGTGATGTTCGCGTCGCCCGACCTGTGCGAGGACGCCGAGGGCGTGCTGGCCGCGGTGCATGACGAGCTGGCCCCCGAGCACCTGATCGGCTCGATGGGCGAGGCCGTGCTCGGCGCGGGCCGCGAGATCGAGGACGGCCCCGCGCTGGCGGTGTGGGCCGCCGTGCTGCCCGGCACCGAGGTCATCCCGTTCCGCCTGGTGGCGCGCCCGCTCGGCGAGGGGCTCGGCGTGCTCGGCTGGCCCGATGCGGTCGCCGACGCCCCCGCCGGGAACATCGGGCCGATCATCATGCTCGTCGACCCGTTCACCTTCCCCGCCGACGGCCTGCTGGCGGAGCTCAACGACGAGCCGGGCGCCCCCGTGGTGGTCGGGGGGCTCGCGTCGGGCGGGCGCCGCCCCGGCGTGCACCGCCTGTTCGCGGGGCGCGACGTGCTGGAGGAGGGCGCGGCGGCGGTGGCGCTGCGCGGCGCCGCCATGCGCACCGTCGTCTCCCAGGGCTGCATGCCGGTGGGCCCCGAGATGGTGATCACCGACGGCGAGGGCTCCACCGTGCGGTCGCTGGCCGGGAAGCCCGCGCTCGAGAAACTGGAGGAGGTGGTGGCGGCGCTCGAGCCGCGGGAGCGGGCGCTCGCCATGGAGGGCCTGCTGGCCGGCCTGGTGATCGACGAGAACGTGCCCGAGTACGCCCGCGGCGACTTCCTGGTGCGCTCCATCCACGGCGGCGACCGCGAGAGCGGCAGCCTGATCGTGGGCGAGCAGGTGCGCGTGGGGCAGACGATGCGCTTCCAGGTGCGCGACGCGTCGTCCGCCGACGAGGACCTGCGCGAGGCGCTGCGCGAGGCGCGCGACGGGCTGGGGGGGGAGGCCCCGGTGGGCGCGCTCGTCTTCTCGTGCAACGGGCGGGGAACGCGCATGTTCGCCTCGCCCGACCACGACGCCGCGGCCATCCGCGACGAGCTGGGCGACGTGCCCGCGGCCGGCCTGTTCTGCAACGGCGAGATCGGCCCGGTGGGCGGGCGCAGCTTCCTGCACGGCTTCACCGCCACCATGGTGGTGTTCGGAGGCGGTGCGGAAACGTAGAACTCACGTGTTCAGCCGATACATGATCACGTGAAAGGGGTTCATGTCACACGATGACGTCCCTATGATCACCCGCGCTGTAATCAACGCAGGCTCCACTTCGGAGGGTGACATGGAGGATGAGTCGTCGGAGACGACGTCCGCGCCGCGCGGGAGCGTGGGCAACGAGATCTTCGACCAGGTCGAGAAGCTGATGGCCGATGAGGGCCTCAGCCGCACCAACGCATTCCAGCGCCTGTCCGAGATGACGGGTCGCCGCGCGGGGACGGTCGCGGCCAACTACTACCGCGTCGCGCGCCAGCGGGGCGCCGCGCTGCAGCCGCGCGCGCCGCGCGGATCGCGCTCCGGCGGCGGGGGCCGGCGCTCGCCGGGCCGCAAGTCGGCGCGTGCGTCCGGCGACGTGGAGGCCGCGCTGCAGCGCGCGACCGCGTCGATCCAGGAGCTCGCCGGCCTCGTGCGCGACCAGCAGCGGGAGCTCGACAAGTTGCGCGAGCAGACCGAGCTCCTCGAGAAGATGCGCAGCCTGATGAATTGAGCTCCGCCGGCGTCCGGCCGGTGGATCACGACGCGCCGGGTATCACGGGGTGCTTCACGCCCCGTGACACCTGGAGCGCGTCGGGCACGTCATCAAGCCCGATCGGCTCGTGCAACACGTCCGCCATGTCGAAGGGCGGGTCGCGCAACACGTCAAGGGCTTCGGCGAACGTGTCCGGCGTGTGGTGATACGCCCCGCGGACGGCGACCTCGCGGTAGTGGATGTCATACGCGGGGATCGCGACCTCCGCGCCGGCGGGCACGCCGCCGTGCACGAGCACCGAGCCCCCCGATCGAGCGATGAGCGGGGCGATCGCCCACGTGCCGGCGCGCCCGACGGCCTCGACCACCAGGTCGGCGCCGGCGCCGCCCGGCAGCGCCGCGGCCAGGGCGCGGGCGGCGGCGGGGTCGCGCGGCCCGTCGTGGACGGCGGCGGCGCCCGCGCGGACCGCCGCCTCGCGCCGGTCGGGATGCGGGTCGGCCACGTGCACCTCGGCGCCGCGCCGCGCGAGCAGCCCGGCCAGCATGCGCCCCTGGTACCCGCCGCCCAGCACCAGGACCACCCGCCCGGCGACGTCCCCGGCCGTCGCCGCCGAGTGGACCGCGCATGCCAGCGGCTCGGCGGTCGCCGCCACCGCCGGGTCCATCCCCGCCGGCAGCGCGTGCACGTTGCGCGCCGCGATCCGCGCGGGCACCCGCAGCCGCTCGGCGAAGGCCCCGGTCATGTACACGAGGTCGGCGCACAGGTTCGGCCGCCCCTCGCGGCACGCCCGGCAGGCCCCGCAGGGCGCCGAGTTGGCCGCCACCACGGCGTCACCGGGCCGCGGCCACGCCACCCCCTCCCCGACCTGATCCACCACGCCGGCCACCTCGTGGCCGAGCACCGCCGGCAGCGGCCCGAGCGCGGGGTGCGCGCCCGCCGCAGCCATCTTCGCGTCGGTCGCACACGTCACGGCGGCCAGCACCCGCAGCACGATCTCGCCGGGGCCGGGCGCGGGGTCGGCCACGTCCTGCACCCTGAGGTCCCCCGGCCCGTGGAGCGTGACGGCGCGCATGGGGGTTAGCATGCCGCGTCGTCCCGCCACGGAGGTGCCCACGCCCTACCCCGATCACCTGCGCGACATGGTCGAGGCCTACCTCGAGGAGCTGGACTTCGCCGCCGCCGACCCCGTGGAGCGGGAGGAGATGGCCGGCACCGAGGGCCTGGTCGAGGCGATGCGCCATTCGCTGCTGGCCGGGGGCAAGCGGATGCGGCCCGTGCTGGCGCTCGCCACCGCGGAGGCGCTGGGCCACCGGGCCGAGGAGCTGCTGCCCGCCGCCGCGGCGATCGAGCTGGTGCACACCTACTCGCTCATCCACGACGACCTGCCGGCGATGGACGACGACGCCCTGCGCCGCGGCCGGCCGACGTGCCACGTGCTGTTCGGCGAGGACACCGCGATCCTGGCCGGCGACGCGCTGTTCGCCGAGGCCGTGCGGCTGGTGGCCGAGCGCCAGCCGGGCGGCCCCGCCGTGCAGGTGGGGATGCTCCTCGAGATCAGCCGCGCCACCGGCGTGGGCGGGATGGTGGGCGGCCAGTACCTGGACCTGACCGACGCCGGCCGGGAGTCGGCGTCGGCGCTGCGCCGCGTGCACGCCCTGAAGACCGGCCGGCTGATGTCGTGCGCCGTCCACTGCGCCCTGGTGCTCGCCCGCCCGCCCGAGGCGGTCGACCGGGCGCTGCGGCGGTACGCCCGCGAGCTGGGGCTGCTCTTCCAGATCGTCGACGACATCCTCGACGTGGAGGGGTCGGAGGCGGACCTGGGCAAGGCCGTCGGCGCCGACGAGCGGATGGGCAAGGTCACGTACGTCAGCGTCCACGGCCTGGAGGGCGCGCGCCGCCGCGCCTCCGAGGCGCACGCCCGGGCCCTCGCGGCCCTGGCGGAGGTGCCGGGGCCCACGGAGGACCTCGTGGGCATCACCGACCTCACCTTCGTGCGCACGCACTAGCGGGGAGCGGCCCCGGGACTTGGCGCCGGACCGTGGAGTAGAGTCGGATCACCACCGGCCGGATCGTCCGCAAGGAGCGCAGACACGTGCCCAATCGCCCGCGTGCACTCGAGCTCGGCATGGCGACATACCTCATCAAGAAGCGCCTCATCAAGCGCGAGGCGCGCTTTCCGGTGACGCTCATGCTCGAGCCGCTCGAGATCTGCAATCTCGCGTGTCACGGATGTGGTCGCATCCGTGAGTACGAGCATGTGTTCCACAAGCGGATGGAGGTCGAGGAGTGCCTGCGGGTGGCCGATGAGGCGGGCGCGCCGATCGTGAACATCCCGGGCGGCGAGCCCATGATCCACAAGCAGATCGACGAGATCGTGAACGGGATCGTCGACCAGGGCCGCTTCGTCTACATGTGCACGAACGGCCTGTTGATGAACCGGGCGTTCGGGCGCATCCCGCCGTCGAGTCACTTCGCGTTCGTGGTGCATCTGGATGGCATGCGCGAGGTGCACGACAAGGCGGTCGACCGCGAGGGCGTGTTCGACAAGGCCACCGCCTACATGCGCGAGGCCATCGCGCTCGGCTACCGGGTGTGCACCAACACCACCATCTACCGCGGCGTCGACCCCGAGGAGTACGTGGAGCTGTTCGCGTACCTCAAGGACATGGGCGTGGAGGGGTGCATCACCGCGCCGGGCTTCGACTACGAGTCGGTCACCCACGACCGCGAGCAGTTCCTGGCCAAGGTGGAGTCGCAGCAGCTGTATTCGCAGGTGCACGAGCTGTGCGACCACATGGACATCCCCTTCTACAACAACCCTCTCTTCCACGAGTTCCTGCAGGGCAAGCGCCAGTACCGGTGCACGGCGTGGGCGATGCCCACGTACACCGTGGAGGGTTGGCGGAGCCCCTGCTACCTGCTCGCCGACAAGCACGTCGGCAGCCTCAAGGAGCTCTACGACGAGACGGACTGGGACGCGTACGGCACGGACCGCGACCCGCGGTGCGCGAACTGCCTGATGCACTGCGGCTACGAGGCGAGCACCATCCTCGAGGCGTTCGCCCGCCCCCGCGACCTGGTGACGCTCGCGCGCGCATGATCGCGGTGGTGTGCGCCGTGCCCGCCGAGCGCCGCGCGCTCGCGGGCCTGGCGGACGGGCGGCTGCGCGTGCACGTGTCCGGCATCGGCGCGGCGAACGCCGCCCGGACCGCCGCCGCCGTGGCGGGGGAGGCGCCCGAGGCGCTCATCTCGGCGGGCTTCTGCGGGGCGCTGGCCGACGACCTGCGCGTCGGCGACCTGGTGGCCGCCGACGTGGTGGTCGACGAGCGCACCGGCGACCGCTTCGCCGCCGACCCGCGCCTGCTGGCCGCCGCCGCCGGCCGCCGCGGCGCGATGGTCAGCGCCGAGCGGATCGCACGCACCCCGGGCGACCGCGCCCGCCTGGAGGGGCTCGCGGTCGACATGGAGAGCGCCGCCCTGGCGCGCGCCGCGGCCGC
>DASSBX010000236.1:0-3465 GCA_035698305.1 Miltoncostaeaceae bacterium
CGTGCGGGAAACGGCCACCCCAGGCGACAACCCGCACGGCTAGCGGGTTATCGGGCCGGTGGCCCGCCGCCTTGTAAGCGGCAGGTCAGGGGTTCGAATCCCCTCTCCGGCTTCGTTGTCCCTGCTGGTGGCCGAAAGACGAAATCGAACTGACGGCGCCCGCCTGCACGGCGGGCGTGGCTTCGAGGTCAGCGCAACGCTCATTCCAGGAACGGCGCTGAAGGAATATGCCGGGAGCGCGTCGGACAGGCTGGCTGCATACGCGCCGAAATCGGACGCGGGCCTGAGCGCCGCGAGCGCTGTCACAGCGGGCGGCTCCATCTCGTCCTAGAGGGCGAAGAGACGAGAGGAGTCGCCATGAAGATCTTCGTAGCCGGCGCCACGGGCGTCCTCGGCAGAGAGCTTGTCCCGCAACTCGTCGCGAGAGGCCACGAGGTGGTCGGCATGACCAGGACCCCGTCGAAGCAGGACGGGCTGCGGGCGTTGGGGGCGCGGCCGGTCGTGGCCGACGCCCTCGATCCCGACGCGGTCGCCCAGGCGGTGGCGTCCGCCGAGCCCGACGTGATCGTGCATCAGCTCACCGCGTTGTCGGGGAAGATGAGCATCCGTGACGCGCGGCACCCCGACCGCGCCTCGATCGCGAAGATGACCAACCGGCTGCGCACGGAGGGGACGGACCATCTCCTGGCCGCCGGCCGCGCGGTGGGGGCACGGCGCTTCGTGGCTCAGAGCTTCGGGGCGTTCCGGTGGTCGCGCCGGGGCGGCCCGGTGCAGACCGAGGCCGAACCCCTCGATCCCAACCCGCCGGCGCCGCTGCGGCCGGTGGTGGATGTTCTCCGCTACCTCGAAGATGCAGTGACGACGATCGACTGGGGCGAGGGTCTCGCGCTGCGCTACGGCGGCTTCTACGGTCCGGGGACCTCGATCAGCTCGGAACCGGACGCGCAGATGGTTGCGCCGATCCGCAAGCGACGGTTCCCAATCGTCGGGGACGGTGCGGGCGTCTGGTCGTACATCCACATCGAGGACGCCGCCGCGGCCACCGTCGCCGCGGTCGAGCGGGGCGAGCCGGGCGTCTACAACATCGTCGACGACGAGCCCGCGCCCGTGCGTGAGTGGCTGCCGGCGCTTGCGGGCGCGCTGGATGCCAAGCCACCACGGCGCATCCCCCGCTGGCTCGGGCGGCTGGCGGCCGGTGAGGCGGCGACGCTCATGATGACCGACGTGCGGGGAGCCTCGAACGCGAAGGCCAAGCGCGAGCTCGGCTGGCAGCTCCGGTATCCGAGCTGGCGGCAGGGCTTCGCGCAGGGGCTCGGCTGAGCGATGACGCAGGAGGAGATCCACGAGCTGCGCCCCTCGGCGTTCGCCATCGCTCACCGGATGCTCGGCAGCGTCAGCGAGGCCGAGGACGTGGAGCAGGAGGGCTTCCTACGCCTCCACCAGGCGCTCGCGGGCGGCGGCAATCCCGTCGCCGCGTGCCTGCCTGTCCACGGTGGTCTCGCGGCTCTCGCTCGACCACTGCGCTCGGCGTCCGTGCGGCGCGGGACCTACCACCTCGACCCGGCGGCGGCCGCGTTCGGCATGCGTGATGCCGAACGGGTTCGAATCCCCTCTCCGGCTTGCGCTGTCATGCGGCTCATACCAGGCAGAACCGTGTCCGGCAGCGACAGCGAAAGACAGGACGGGGGCGTCCCAAGGCACGCGGAAGCGTCCTCCGCTGGCAGACAGTGGAGGAGACAGTCGCGGACGATGGCCGCAAGGGACGACGTTCGGCGGATGAGTCCGTTTTCTGCCCCGCGCCCCACATGCCAGGCTCGTCCAGACCGGCGGCGTCAGTCGGGGCGGAGGTGCTCCACGACGGCACCGTGCCGCTCGGCGAGCCGCTGGGCGATGAGCGAGCGGTGGCAGGCCTCGGGGTCGCGCTCGACGCAGAGGAGGGCCGGCTTCCCGAGGCCCGAGAGCCCCGACGCGACCGGCAGCAGGTCGGCGTGGTCCAGGATCTCGGCGGTGTAGCGCCGGGCGTACTCGGGGGAGAGCTCCCGGCGGGAGCGCTTGCCGACGCCGAGGCGGCCGTCCTCGGCGTACTGCAGTTCGCGCAGCTCGGTGGTCGGGGCGAGCTCGGGCCGGTGCTCGTAGAAGATGCCGGCGTCCGCGAGGGCCTCCTGGAGGCGGCGCGCATTCGCCCAGGCGTACTCCGACCCCCGGACGCCTCGGCGCTGGCGCACGTCGAGCACCAACTCGACACGCGCCTCCCGCAGACGGCGCAGGAATGACTCGGCGTCGAAGCCGTAGACGCCGATCGTCGCGACTGTGGGGCCCGAGGACACCGAGCTCACCTTCTCAACCTGCGGTCCCCGGTGCCCGGTCTCGCTCCCGTCCCCCCAGGGGGCCGGTGTCACACGTCGGCGTGGCCGTCCGGTCTTCCATGCACCCCCCGTCACCGATCACGAGGACCGACCCATGAGCGCAACCACCGCATTCACCCCCGTCGTTCTCGAACCCGCGTCGCAGCAGTTCGTCGAGGCGACCGCCGTGCCGCCGTTCCTCTACGAGCTCACCCCCGAGCAGGCGCGCAAGGTGCTCGACGACGTGCAGGCGGCGCCGGTCGACAAGCTGCCGGTCGAGGAACGCTGGATCACCGTGCCGGCCGACGTCGGCGACGTCCGGGTCCGCATCGTCCGGCCGGCCGGCGCCGCGGGCACGCTGCCGGTGATCCTCTACATGCACGGCGGCGGCTGGGTGCTCGGCAACGCCGGCACGCACGACCGGCTCGTCCGCGAGCTCGCCTGCGGGGCCGACGCGGCGCTCGCATTCGTGGAGTACGACCGCTCCCCCGAAGCGCGCTACCCCGTCGCGATCGAGCAGGGCTACGCGACCGCCCGCTGGATCGTCCGCGAGGGCGCGGCGCTCGGCCTCGACCCGCAACGGATGGCGATCGCCGGCGACTCGGTCGGCGGCGGCATGACCGCCGCGATCGCGCTCATGGCGCAGGAGCGCGGCGACGTCGCCTTCGTCCACCAGTCGATGTACTACCCGGTGACCGACGCCGCCATGGACACCGGCTCCTACGCGCAGTTCGCGGAGGGGTACTTCCTCACCGCCCGGACCATGGCCTGGTTCTGGGACTGCTACTGCCCGGACCTCGCCCGGCGCTCGGAGCCGTTCGCCTCGCCGCTGCACGCCGGCGACGAGCAGCTCGCCGGCCTGCCGCCGGCGCTGCTGATCGTCGACGAGGCCGACGTGCTGCGCGACGAGGGGGAGGCCTACGCCGCACGCCTGCGATCGGCGGGCGTCCCCACGACCGCCGTCCGGTACGACGGGATCACGCACGACTTCATGATGCTCAACCCGCTCAGCCAGACGTGCGCGACGCGCGGCGCCGCGGCCCAGGCCGCCGCCACCCTGCGCCAGGCCCTCCACACCACGACCCACAAGGAGCCCACGCGATGACTCCGCCGATCGTCC
>DASSBX010000237.1:0-10025 GCA_035698305.1 Miltoncostaeaceae bacterium
ACGGTGCGGTCGCGCGTGCCCTGCACCAGCAGGGCCGGCTGGCGGGCGCCGACGGCGTCGCGCAGCGGGTCGGCGCGGAGGGTCGCGTCGGCGATGACGGGGCCGACCAGGCGGCGCAGGAACCGGCTCGCGCCGCCGGCGGCCCGGGGCAGCAGCCCCAGCGGCCGTCCGGGCGCCGAGAGGGTCACGATGCGGGTCGCCGGCGAGCGGCGCGCCGCCGCGAACGCGAGATCGCCCCCCTGGCTGTGGCCCACCAGCGTCACGCGCCGCGTGTCGACGCCCGGGATGCCCGCCAGCAGGCGCACCGCGGCGGCCGCGTCCGCCGCGAGCGGCCGGGCGTCCAGCCACGAGAGCGCGTCGCCGCCCGACCCGCCGATGCCGCGCTTGTCGTACTGCAGCACCACCAGCCCGCGCCGCGCCAGCCCCTCCGCGAGCCGGCGGTAGGCGCCGCCGCCGCCGTCCCTGCCCTGGGGCCCGAACCCGCTCACCAGGACGGCCGCCGGGAACGGGCGGTGCCCCTGCGGCACCAGCAGCGACCCGGCGAGCGTGACCCCGCCGGCCGCGGGGATCGGCACGGGCCGCTCCACCGGCGCGTCGGCGCCGGGGACGAGCAGCAGCGCGGCGACCAGGGCGGAGAGGATCACCCACCTCACGGTAGCCGGGCCCGCCGTGAGCGGCCCGTCTGACGGGCTCGGGTATCCTCTCCCGGTGGACGAGGTCCTGCTGGCCGAGCGGCTGATCGCCTACGACACGTCCCGCCGCTCGGGTCTGAGCCAGGCGACCGACTTCGTCGCGGGGTGGCTCGAGGCGCGCGGAGCGAAGGTGGAGCCCGTGGAGTACGGCAACCGCCGTGCGCTGGTGGCGCGCGTCGGGTCGGGGCCGACGCGGATCATCTTCAACGGCCACCTGGACGTGGTGCCCGGGCACGAGGAGCAGTTCGCCCCCCGGGTCGACGGCGGCCGCCTGTTCGGGCGCGGCGCCTACGACATGAAGGCCGCGCTCGGGGGCATGATGCTCGCCGTCGCCGACCTCGCGCAGGGCGGCCTGGACGGCGCCGAGCTGCAACTGATGGTGGTTCCCGACGAGGAGCGGTCGGAGCCGGGGGAGAACTGTACGCAGATGATGGTGCGCGACGGACTCCGCGCCGACTTCGTCGTCTGCGGCGAGCCCACCGACATGCTCGTCGGCATCCAGGCGAAGGGCGTGCTGATGATGCGGGTCGACGTACCGGGGACGGCGGCCCACGGCGCCACCCCGTGGCTGGGCGACAGCGCGATCCTGCGCGCCGTCGACATGTTCCGCCGCATCGAGACGCTGCCGTTCGCCGCCGAGTCGGCCCCGCTGTTCGAGCGCCCCTCCATCAACCTCGGCCGCATCGCCGGCGGCGACGCCGTCAACAAGGTGCCGGACCACTGCCGGATGGACGTGGACGTGCGCTACCTGCCGGCCCAGCACCCGGAGGAGGTGCTCGCGCAGGTGCGCTCGCTCGATCCCGCCGCCCGCGTCGAGGTGCTGCTGGAGCGCCCGCCCGCCGACGTGGCGCCCGACCACCCCGTGGTGCAGGCCCTGCTGGACGCCGCCGGCCGGTACGAGCCCTCCACCACCTCCGTCGGCCGCGACGGCGCGTCCGACGCGGTGGCGTTCCTGGAGGTGGGGGTGCCCGCCGTGGAGTTCGGCCCCCGCGGCGCCGGCCACCACGGCCCGGAGGAGTACGTGGAGATCGACAGCCTCCCCCGCTACCGGCGCGCCCTGGTCGACTTCGCCCGGATCGTCGCCGAGCTCCCCGTGGGCCGGGCCGGCACCGCATGACCACCGCCCCGCCCCGCCCGCCGTCCGCGCCGCCGGACGAGCCGCCCCACCAGCGGGCCCGCTACTTCCGGGTGCCCCACCGGCACAGGCTGTGGCCCGCGCTCGTCGGCTGGAGCCTCTACGCGATCCTGGGCCTGGTGGTCGCGATCAGCGTCGGGGCGTTCATCTACCTGGACGACACGCTCGAGCAGGCGGCACCCAACACCGCCGAGGCCAAGGCCGCCCGCGCGGCCACCCGGCCGGTGCTGCCCGGCGAGCCCACCAACATCCTGCTCATCGGCTCCGACACGCGGCCGTCGGAGGGCGACCCGGGGCGCAGCGACTCGCTCATCTTCGTGCGGATGGACCCGCGCCGCGACTTCATCTCGATGCTGTCCTTCCCGCGCGACGCCTACGTGCCGATCCCGGGCGTGGGGATGGGGAAGATCAACGAGGCGTACTCGTACGGCCCGGCCAAGACCATCGAGACGGTCCAGGAGCTCACCGGCGAGGACGTCAACTACTACGTGATCATCGACTTCACCGGGTTCCAGAAGCTGGTGGACGAGGTGGGCGGCGTCTACATGGACGTGGACCGCCGCTACTACAACAAGCACGACGGGACCGAGGCGCACAACTACGACGAGATCGACCTGCAGCCCGGCTACCAGAAGCTGGACGGGGTCGACGCGCTCGACTTCGTCCGGTACCGCCACACCGACTCGGACTACGCGCGCATCGCGCGCCAGCAGATGTTCCTGTCGGAGCTCAAGCGCCAGACCAAGCAGCTCGGCAACCTCACCAAGCCGACGGCGCTGCGCAGGATCTTCGCCGAGAACATCGAGACCAACCTGACCAACGTGCCGAAGTTCCTGTCCATCCTGGAGCTGGCGCTGACCGCGCCGAAGGACCGCATCGCGCGCGTCTCGGTGCAGGGGTCGGGGAACATGATCAACGGCGCCTCGGTCGAGGAGGTCAGCCAGTCGGAGATCGACACGAAGGTCGCCGAGTGGAAGGAGCCGGAGTTCGTCCAGGGCAACGGCGGCGCCAAGGCCAAGCCCGTCGACCCGGCGACCATCCACGTGACCGTGCTGAACGGCAGTGGCCGCGTGCTGCAGGCCGAGGACGTCGCCCAGGCGCTCAACACCAAGAAGCACTACGCGACCTCGGTGGGGGGCAACGCCAAGGAGTTCGGCCACGCCACCAGCGAGGTCTACTACGCGCCGGCCTTCCGCGAGCCCGCGCGCAAGATCGCCCAGCTGCTGGGCCCCGGCGCCACGATCGGGGCCCTCAGCGCCAAGGAGGCGCGCGGCAACCAGGTGGTGGTGGTGACCGGCCAGGACTGGGCCGGCACGCTCGCCAGGCCGCCGGCGCCGACGAAGGAGCCGGCCGCCTCCACCGTCGACACCAGCAGCCTGGTCGAGACGATGCGGGCCATCCGCTCCCAGGTGCCGGGCCTGAAGGTGATGGCGCCGATGAAGGTCGCCTCAGGCTCGTCGGTCAAGATCGTGCGGGCCTACAAGATCGACGACAAGCGCAACCGCCAGGCCGTGAAGATCGTGTTCCAGACCTACATCAACGGCGGGCCGCAGTACTGGGGTCTCGAGATGACCAACATGAAGAACCCGCCGATCCTCGAGGGCGAGACGGGATACATCGACTCCGGCGGACGGCGCTACTTCACCTACTACGACGGCAAGAACCTGCAGCGCCTCGCGTTCACGAAGGACGGCACCACGTACTGGATCTCGAACACGCTCACCAACAGCCTGACCGCGAACACCATCCAGGAGATCGCGAAGTCCCTGCGCCCCCTGAACCGGGCGAAGATCCAGAAGGGGCACACGGACACCGCGATCACGGTGGAGACGGCGGGCAGCACCCCGTGACCGGAGCGGCGAACCCCCCGAAGGTCGAGGTGCCAACGGATCGTCCGGCCGCCCCGGCCCGGGCGCCGCGCGCCTACCATCACCCGGAGCGCACGTCGGTGAGCGAGCGGAGGACGGCGGTATGAGCGATGGGAACGGCGCGGTGACGGAGCGGATCGGCGTGATCGGCGCCGGGTACGTGGGCCTGGTGACCGGGGTCTGCATGGCGTCCCAGGGCTTCCACGTGACGCTCCGCGACATCGACGCCACGAAGGTGGCGGCGCTCAACGACGGCCAGGTGCCGATCTACGAGCCCGGGCTCGTCGAGCTGATGGCCGAGCACGAGAGCCGGCTGACCTACACGCTGTCGCTCGAGCGCATGCTGGAGCGCTCGGACATCGTGTTCGTCGCCGTGGACACGCCCCCGACCTACTCCGGCGACGCGGACCTCTCGCGCGTGATGGCCGTGATCGACGAGCTGCAGCGCGTCGGCGCCGACGCGCGCCACGTGCTGGTGATGAAGAGCACCGTCCCGGTGGGCACCGGCGAGCGCGTGCGGGCCGAGCTGGACGCCCGCGGCCTCGAGCAGGTGGGCTACTGCTCCAACCCCGAGTTCCTGAAGGAGGGGGCGGCGATCGCCGACTTCCTCCATCCCGACCGCGTGGTCATCGGGTCGTTCGACGAGGCCGACGGCGACCGCGTCGCATCCCTCTACGCCGGGCTGGACGCGCCGATCATCCGCACCACCGTCCCGTCGGCGGAGATGGTGAAGTACGCGTCCAACGCGTTCCTGGCCACGAAGATCTCGTTCATCAACGAGATCGCCAACGTGTGCGAGGAGGTCGGCGCCGACGTCGATGTGGTGGCGCACGGCATGGGCCTCGACTCCCGCATCGGGCGGTCGTTCCTGCGCGCCGGCATCGGCTACGGGGGCTCGTGCTTCCCGAAGGATGTGTCGGCCCTCAAGCAGCTGGCGGGCAACTCCGGCTACCACTTCCAGCTGCTCACCTCGGTCATCGAGGTCAACGAGCTGCAGAAGCGGCGGGTGATCGGGAAGCTGAAGAAGCACCTCGGGTCGCTGGAGGGCCGGCGGGTGGCGCTGCTCGGGCTCGCGTTCAAGCCGGGGACCGACGACATGCGCGAGGCGTCCAGCCTCGTGCTGGCCGCCCGGCTGCTGGCCGAGGGCGCGGGGGTGACCGCCTACGACCCGGTCGTGACGGGCACGTTCGACCGCCTGGCCGGGGTCGAGCTGCGCGGGAGCGTCGAGGACGCGGTGGACGACGCCGACGCGGTGGTCCTGGTGACCGAGTGGGGCGAGATCGTCGACGCCGACTGGTCGGCCGTGCGCGACCGCATGCGCACGCCCGTCCTGATCGACGGCCGCAACGCGCTCGACCCGGCGCGGATGACCGGGCTGGGCTTCACGTTCGAGGGGATCGGGCGCATCCCCCAGCACATCGGCGTGACGCGCTGATGCAGGTCATCGTCCTGGTGGGCGGCGAGGGCCGTCGCCTGCGCCCCCTCACCGACACCCGCCCCAAGCCGATGATGCCGCTGGTGGACCGCCCGTTCGTGGCCCACCAGATCGACCTGCTGCGCCGGCACGGCGTGCGCGACATCGTGTTCTCGTGCGGCTACCGGCCGGACGCGCTGGAGGACCACTTCGGCGACGGCTCCGCGGCCGGGGTGCGGCTGCGATACGTGGTCGACCCCGAGCCGCTCGGCACCGCGGGCGCCATCAAGAACGCGGAGGGGCTGATCGACGACGCCCCCTTCCTGGTCCTGAACGGCGACATCCTCACCGACCTGGACCTGGGGGCCCTCGTCCGCGCGCACTCCGACCTGGGCGCGGAGGGCGTCATCGCCCTGACGCCGGTGGACGACCCGAGCGCATTCGGCCTGGTGCGCCTGCACGACGACGCCTCGGTGGAGGCGTTCGTCGAGAAGCCCGCCGCCGACGAGCTGCGCCCCGGCGAGCCGTACCGCATCAACGCCGGCACCTACCTGCTGTCGCCGTCGGTGCTCGAGCGCATCCCCTCCGGGACGGCGTGCTCGATCGAGCGGGAGATCTTCCCGGTGCTCGCCGAGGGCGGCGCCCTCTACGGCTTCCCCAGCGACGCCTACTGGCGCGACATCGGCACGCCGGCGTCGTACCTGGCCGCCCACCACGACGTGCTCGCCGGCGAGGTCGAGAGCGAGTCGCCGGTCCCCGGGCCCTACCTCGGCCCGGGCGCCGAGGTGGCCGACGGCGCGGCGGTCGACGCCCGCTCGTCGCTCGGGCCGGACGCGCGCGTGGCCGCGGGCGCGACGGTCGCGGGCAGCGTGGTGGGCGCGGGCGTCGTGGTGGAGGAGGGCGCGACGCTCGACGACGCGATCGTCGGCGCGGGGGCGCGGGTGGGCGCGGGCGCCCGGCTGGCCCCGGGCGCGGTGGTCGGCGACGGCGCCACCGTCGCGCCGGGCACGGAGGTGACGGGCGACCAGCCGGTCGCGACGGGCGCGACGGCCGCCTGACCGGGTCGGGTAGCCTGCCCGCCATGTACGGACTCGACGGACCCGACGCCCTCCAGGGCGACAGCCTCTCCCTGATCCGCGGCGTCGCCGACTCGGTCGCCGCCTTCGACGAGGCCCGCGCCTCCGCCGAGGCGGCCGAGATCCCGTGGCCCGCGGACGAGGTCGACTCGGTCGCGGTGTGCGGGATGGGCGGATCGGCGATCGCGGCCGACCTGATCCTGGGCGCGTACCGCGAGCGCATGCGGGTGCCGTTCGCCGTCGTGCGCGACTACTACATCCCCGGCTGGATCGGCGAGCGCACCCTCGTCATCCTGAGCTCGTACTCCGGCGGGACGGAGGAGACGCTCACGGCCGCCTCCCAGGCGATCGAGCGCAACGCGCTCTGCGTCGCCATCACCAGCGGGGGCAAGCTCGCGAAGTTCTACGGACCGGAGGGCGTCCCGATCGTCCCCGTCCGCCCCGGCCTGCAGCCCCGGGCCGCCCTGCTGCGGCTGCTGGTGCCGATGCTGGTGGTGCTCGACCGGATGGGCGTCGTGCCGAACCTCGGATCCGACCTGGAGGAGGCGCGCGGCACGCTCGCCTCCGCGATCTCCCAGATGGGCCCCGACATCCCCGAGCCGGAGAACCCCGCCAAGCAGCTGGCCCGCGCCCTCTCCGCCTCGGTGCCGCTCATCTGGGGGGCCGAGCTGACGGCCCCGGTCGCGGTCCGCTGGAAGGGTCAGTTCAACGAGAACGCCAAGATGCCGGCGTACGCGTCGGTCCTTCCGGAGCTCGACCACAACGAGATCTGCGGTTTCGCGGGGATGCCCGCCGAGCTGGCCCACCTGGCGAAGCTGGTGATGCTCCGCGAGCCGCGCCACCACCGCCAGACGGAGCGCCGCTTCGACCTGACCCGCGAGCTGGTGGAGCCCAACGTCAGCCAGGTGCTCTCGATCACCGCCGAGGGGCAGAGCCCCCTCGCGCGGATGCTCGACCTGGTGATGCTCGGCGACTACGCCTCGCTGTACGCGGCGCTGCTGCGCGCCGTCGACCCGGGGCCGGTGGAGGTCATCGAGCGCCTGAAGGAGCGGCTCGCCCAGACGGGGTACGGGAGGACCGCGGAACCTCCGCAGTGAGCGCCGCGGCCCGCCGTCCCCGGCACGACGTCGCGGACCTGGCCCTGGCGCCGCTCGGGCGCCGCAGCGTGGAGTGGGCCGACCGGGACATGCCGGTGCTGCGGTCCATCCGCGAGCGCTTCGCCCGCGAGGAGCCGCTCGCCGGGATGCGGGTGTCGGCCTGCCTGCACGTCACCCCCGAGACGGCGGCCCTGGTGCGGACGCTCGCGGCGGGCGGCGCGGACGTGGCGCTGGTGGCCTCCAACCCGCTCTCCACCCAGGACGACGTGGCCGCCGCGCTGGTCGCCGAGTACGGCATCGCCACCCACGCCCGGCGCGGCGAGGACGGGCGCACCTACCTGCGCCACATCGGCGTCGCGATCGACCACGCGCCCCACATCACGATGGACGACGGGGCCGACGTCATCGGCCTGCTCCACGGCGAGCGCCGCGAGATGCTCGACGGCGTGGTGGGCGGCACCGAGGACACCGCCACCGGCGTGCTGCGCGCCCGGGCCCTCCAGGCGGAGGGCCGCCTCGGGTTCCCGGTGGTGTCGGTCGCCGACGCCGAGACCAAGCACCTGTTCGACAACCGGGAGGGCACCGGCCAGTCGACCGTCGACGGGCTCCTGCGCGCCACGAACGTCCTGCTCGCGGGGCGCCGGGCCGTCGTCGCCGGGTTCGGCTGGTGCGGCCGCGGCATCGCGGGGCGCCTGCGGGGCATGGGCGCGAACGTGATCGTGCTGGAGGTCGACGCGATGCGGGCGCTCGAGGCGGTGATGGACGGCTTCGACGTCATGCCGATGGAGCAGGCGGCGCGCGTCGGCGACGTGTTCGTGACGGCGACGGGCGACGTCGGCGTCATCCGCCCGGAGCACGTCGCGCTGATGAAGGACGGCGCGATCCTGGCCAACGCCGGCCACTTCGACGTCGAGATCGACGTGCCCGGGCTGCGGGCGATGGCGGCGTCGGCGCGGGAGGTGCGCCCGGGGGTGCAGGAGTTCGCGCTGCCCGACGGCCGCCGCATCAACCTGCTGGCCGAGGGGCGCCTGGTGAACCTGGCGAGCGCCGAGGGGCACCCGGCGTCGGTGATGGACATGAGCTTCGCCGCCCAGGCGCTGTCGGTCGAGTTCCTCGCCCGCGAGGGCGCCGGCCTCGCCCCCGCCGTCATCCCGGTGCCGCGCCGCATCGACCACGAGATCGCCGCGCTCAAGCTCGCCGCGCTCGGCGTGGCCATCGACGAGCTCACCGACGCGCAGCGCGGGTACCTCGCCTCGTGGGGGGATGGGGCAGCGTGAACGGCCTCGCGCCCGAGGCGATCATCCGGCTCACCGGCGACGCCGTCGAGATGCTCGACCAGACCCTCCTGCCCGCCGAGGAGGCGACGCTCGCGTGCCGCACGTGGCCCGACGTGGTCGACGCGATCCGGCGCCTCGCGATCCGCGGCGCCCCCGCCATCGGGATCGCCGGGGCGATGGGCGTGGCGCTGGCCGCGCGGGCGGCGGGCGACGACATCGACCGTGCGCGGGCGGAGGTGGCCGCGGCCGCCGCCGGGCTGCGGGCCGCCCGGCCGACGGCCGTGAACCTGGCGTGGGCGGTCGACGCGCAGGAGCGCCTGGCCGCCGCCCACCCGGGGCCTGCGGGGGCGCTGGCCGACGCCCTGGCCGAGGCGGCGCGCGCGCTGCACCGCGACGAGGTGGCGCGCTGCGAGGCCATCGGGGCCCACGGCGCAGCCCTGCTCGGCCGCGGCGCCCGGGTCATGACGGTCTGCAACGCGGGCGCCCTGGCCACCGGCGGCTACGGCACCGCGCTCGGGGTGGTGCGCGCCGGCCACGCCGCCGACCCGACGCTGCGGGTGGTGGTGCCCGAGACCCGGCCGCTGCTCCAGGGCGCCCGCCTCACCGCCTGGGAGCTGGGGCGCGACGGCATCCCGCACACGCTCATCACCGACGGCATGGCCGCCACGATGATGGCGTCGGGCGCGGTGTCCCACGTGGTGGTCGGGGCCGACCGGATCGCGGCGAACGGCGACACCGCCAACAAGATCGGCACGTACGGGCTGGCGGTGCTCGCCCGCGAGCACGGCATCCCCGTGATCGTGGCGGCGCCGACCTCCACCCTCGATCGCTCCACCCCCGACGGCGGCCGCATCCCCATCGAGGAGCGGGCCGCCGACGAGGTGCGCGGCCTCTCCCTCTTCGGCCGCCCGGCCGCCCCGGAGGGGGTGACGGTCGCCAACCCGGCGTTCGACGTCACCCCGGCGCGCCTGGTGGCGGCGATCGTGACCGAGCGGGGGGTCCACCGGCCGCCGTACGAGCGCTCGCTGTGGCCGGAGCCCTGAGCGGGGAGCGGCGGACGGGTACCGGCGCGTGACACCGGACGGTGACGATCCCGGCGCCGACGGGGGCTGATTCGTGACGGCGGGCCACGCCAGCATGCCGGCGTGGGACTGGCCGCCCTCCTCGACGTCGTCCTCCCGCCCGCCTGCGCGGCCTGCGGGCTGCCCGGTGGGCCGGCGTGCGCCGCCTGCATGACGGCGCTCCGCCACCTGCCGCCGCCGCTCTGCGACGGCTGCGGGGGGCCGGTGCCGGTGCCGGTCGGGCGGTGCCCGGCGTGCCGCGGCCCGCTCGACTGGGGCCGCCAGGCCGTGGCGTGGGAGGGACCGGCGCCCGCGCTGGTGCTGGCGCTGAAGGACGGGCGGCGGCGCACCCTCGCGGACGTGCTGGCCGGGGTGATCGCCGATCGGGTGCCGGCCCCGGGGGAC
>DASSBX010000238.1:0-35792 GCA_035698305.1 Miltoncostaeaceae bacterium
CCCGGCGAGATCGTGGTCGACATGAGGATCCCGAACATCGTGATGCGCGCCTACTACGGCATGCCGGAGAAGACGGCGGAGGACTTCCGCAACCTGAAGCTCCACACCGGCGACCTGGGGCGGATGGACGCCGACGGCTACTTCTACTTCATGGACCGGGTGAAGGACTACATCCGCCGCCGCGGCGAGAACGTCAGCTCGATGGAGGTGGAGCGCCAGGCATCCGACCACCCGAACATCAAGGAGGTCGCGGCGATCGGCGTGAAGGCGGGGGAGGGCGCCAGCTCCGAGGACGAGATCATGATCGTCTGCATCGCGGAGGGCGACGCCCCCGACCCCGCCGAGTACACCCACTGGATGGCGGAGCGGATGCCGTACTTCATGGTCCCCCGCTACATCCGCTTCGTCGACACGCTGCCGAAGACGCCCACCGAGCGCGTCCAGAAGGTGAAGCTGCGCGACGAGGGCGTCACCGCCGACACGTTCGATCGTGAGGCCGCCGGCATCACGATCAAGCGCTAGCGGCGTGGGGGAGATCCTCCGGTACGGGGCGTACCTGCCCCAGTACCGGGCACCCCTCGGGGAGATCCAGAAGTTCTACGGCCGGCCCGGGCGTCCCCGGGCCAAGGCCCTCTGCACCCCCGCCCTCGACGAGGACGCCCTGACGATGGCGTACGAGGCGGCGACGGCGGCGCTGGAGGGCGGCGACGCCCCCGGCACCGTCATCACCGTCAGCCAGTCCCCGCCGTTCGGGCTGCGCAAGCTGTCGGCGACCCTGGCCCGCACCCTCGGCCTCGACGACGCCGTCCCCCTGGACGTCGGCGGCCACTCCGGGTCGCTGCTGGACGCCTTCGCCGTCGCCTCCGCCCTCACGGCGGAGGGGGCGCCGCCGGCGCTGGTGGTGGCCAGCGACCACCTCGTCTCCCACGAGGACCGGGTGTGCGACACCCTCTCCGCCGGCGCCGCCGCCGCGTTCGTGGTCGGCGCCTCCGGCGGCGTCGCCCGCCTCGGCGCCCAGGCCCGCGCCGGGCAGGAGGTGTACGACGTGTGGCGCCTCGGCACCGAGCCGGAGGCCCGCTACCGCCTCGAGGTGCTGTTCGACGCGTACGGCGCCACCACCAGGGCGGCCCTCGCCGGCCTGGAGCGGGAGACCGAACGGGGCACCGGCGACTACGCCGCCGTCTGCCCCAGCCAGCCCCACCCCCAGACCCTCCGCGGCCTCGGGAAGGCGGGCGTCGCGCCCGAGCAGCTGGAGGGCACGTCGTTCGTGGGGGAGATCGGCAACCTCGGCGCCGCCTCCGTCGCCGTCGCCCTCGCGATGGGCCTCGACGCGGCCGCCCCCGGCGACCACCTGCTGGCCCTCGGCTACGGCGGCGGCGAGGCGATCGCCCAGGACGTCGAGGTCACCGGCCGCACCCGCGACTCGGGGGCCGCCGGCCAGGTGGCGGGCGAGGCGATCGACCTGTCGACGTACTACCGTTGGACTCGCGGCCGCCAGGCCGAACCCCACTAGGGAGGCGACGATGCGCATCGGCGTTCTCGGGATCGGCAAGACCCCGCACAAGATCCAGCACCACAAGTCGCTGCGCGACCTGGCCGTCGAGTCGGGCCGGGCGGCGCTGGCGGACGCCGGGGTGGAGCCCTCGGACATCCAGGCGCTGTACGTCGGCAACGTCGGGTCGGTCGGGTTCAACTACGAGAACTCCACCGGCCTGATGGTCGCCCACCACCTCGGGGTCGTCCCCGCCGGGTCCGTGCGGGTCGAGGCGGCCTGCGGCACCGGCGCCTGGGCGCTGCACCTGGGGTGCGTGGCGATCCTCTCCGGCCTCTACGACACCGTCATGGTGCTCGGGGTGGAGAAGATGAACGACCTGGCGACGGTGGAGGGCACCTCGATCATCGCCCAGGCGGCGGACTCCAAGGAGGAGTACTTCTCGGGCCTCACCTTCCCCTCGGGGGTGGCGCTGACGGCCCGCAAGTACATGCAGACCTACGAGCTGAGCGAGGAGGACCTCGCCCACACGTCGGTCAAGAACCACCACTACGGCGCCCGCAACCCCTACGCCCACCTGCGCTTCGAGTGCACGGTGGAGGAGGTGATGCGCTCCGCGAAGGTCGCCGACCCGCTGAAGCTGTACGAGGTCTGCCCGATGACCGACGCCAGCTCGGCGCTGGTGCTGTGCCGGGAGGAGATCCTCCGCGACCAGCCCGACAAGCCGCAGGTGTACGTCACCGCCACCCAGATGGCGACCGGCACCTGGTACGCGGCGACCGACACCCTCGAGGACGCCCACCGCCTCTTCGCCGAGCCCGCCCAGCGGGCGTACCAGATGGCGGGGATCACGGCGGACGACGTCGACGTGGCGGAGATCTACAACTCCTTCGCGATCCAGGAGCCCCTCGGGATCGAGGGCCTCGGCTTCGCCGAGCCCGGCAAGGGCTGGCAGGGCGCCGCCGACGGCTCCACCTGGATCGACGGGAAGGTGGCGATCAACCTGTCGGGCGGCCTGCTCTGCAAGGGCCACCCCCTCGGGGCGACGGGCGCGACCCAGGCGGTCGACATCGTCGAGCAGCTCCGCGGCACCGCCCCCCCGGACATGCAGCGCAAGGACGCGGAGGTCGGCATCTCCGCCTGCCGCGGCGGCCCGGGGGCCGTCGGGGCGATCCACCTGTACCAGCGGATCGAGGGGTAGCCGGGTGACCGTCTCCGCCATCGAGTTCAGCCGCCTCGGCCCGCCGAAGCTGCGGCTGTACGCCATGCGCTGCGACAACGGCCACCTCAACCCGTGGTGGGAGCACCACCACTGCTACCAGTGCGGCTCGGACACCCTCACCGAGGAGGAGCTCGCCGGCACCGGCGAGCTGTCCAACTACACCGTCGTCTACTACCCGCCGCGGGACTTCCTCGGCCAGGAGCCGTACGTGGTGGGGCACATCACCATGGACGAGGGGGTCATGATCCCCGCCCCCGTCGTCGGCGTGGCGCCCGACGACGTGGAGGTCGGCACCCGGGTGAGGGCGACGCTGCGGCGGATGAAGCTCGGCCACGAGGGCGACATCTACTACTCGCAGAAGTTCGTGGTCGACGAGGCCGCCGCCGCGGAGGGCCGGCCCTCCTAGCGTCTGGGGTGGCCCCGCCGCGGCGGGGTCACCAGCAGGCCATCCCGCCGTCCACGGGCAGCACGTGGCCGGTGACGAAGCGGGAGGCGTCGCTGGCGAGGAACAGCGCCGGCCCCACCAGGTCCGCCGGCTCCCCGGCGCGGCCGATCGGTGTGCGCGCCACGATCGCCTCCCGCCGCCCCGGCGCGCGGGTCATCGGCGCGTTCATCTCGGTGGGGAAGTAGCCGGGGGCGAGGGCGTTCACCCGGATCCGGTGGGGCGCCCACTGGCGCGCCAGCTCCCGCGTCAACCCCTCCACCGCCGACTTGGAGGCGACGTAGGCGGCGACCCCCGGGCCGGTGCCGGCCTTGCGGCCGAGGATCGAGCCCATCAGGACCATCCAGCCGCCCCCGCCGCCGGCGATCATCGCCCGCGCGGCGGCGGCGGCGAGGGCCGCCTGGGCGCCGACGTTGACCCGCAGGACGTCCATGAACGCCTCCGGGTCCTCGTCCTCGGCGGCGGCGATGGTGTTGGTGGCGGCGTTCAGGACCACCCCGTCCAGGCGCCCGAAGGCATGCATGCATGCATCCACCAGTCGGGTGGGGTGGTCGGGGTCGCGCAGGTCGGCGGGGTGGGCGACGGCGCGGCCGCCCGCGGCGGCGACCTCCCGGGCGAGGGCGTCGAGCCGGTCGCCGCGGCGGGCGGCGAGCAGGACGGCGCAGCCGGCGTCGGCGAGGCCGCGGGCGATGATCGCCCCCAGGCCTGCGGAGGCGCCGGTCACGATCGCCGCCTGGCCGTCGAGCCGCAGGTCCACGACCGCGGTCATGTGGCGAGGGGGGCGATCAGGTCGGCGACGGCGGTGATCACCCCGGCGCCCGGGGCCCGCACGACGCGGGCGGCGTAGCGGTCGTACTGGGTGGGGGTCTCCCCGACCAGCACCAGCGGCACGCCGCGGGTGAGGGGGACGGAGGGCAGCAGCGAGATGGGGGCGGTGCGCAGGTCCGAGTCGAGGACGATGAACGCGTCGGCGTCGGCGGCGAGCTCCCACGCCCGCTCCACCGCGGGGCGGGGGAGGGTCTCGCCCCACAGGGTCCCCTCGGGACGCAGGGGGTAGCCGCAGCCGGGGGTGGTGCAGCGCGGCACCCCGTCCCCGCTGGCGGCGATGAGGGTGCCGGCCTCCGGCAGGCCGTAGCGCTCCTCGCAGCGCTCGCAGCGCAGCACCAGCACCGTCCCGTACACCTCGACGGGGTCGAGGCTGCCGGCCCGCTGGTGGAGCCGGTCGACCGACTGGGTCACCAGCGCCGCCACCATCCCGGCCCGCTCGAGGCGGGCGAGGGCGTCGTGGGCGGGGCCGGGCCGCCGCCCGGCGATGGCGAGGGCGGTGGGGTAGAAGTACTCCCAGAAGCGGGCGGGGTCGGTGAGGAACGCCTCGAGGCTGGCGCGCCGCGCCCACTCGCCGCCGGCGTGGGTCAGGTCGAGGCTCTCGGCGCCGCCGAGGCGCAGGCCGGTGAGGACGACGGCCCGCTCCGCTTCAAGCAGCGTGGCGGCGAGGGCCTCGGGATCGGACGCCTGGGGGGCCATCGGCCCGGCCGAGTCTACTCGGCGGTGGGTGGGCCCACGGCGGCCGCCTCCGGCGCGGTGGGCGCCAGGCCCGACAGGGAGCGCAGGCCGACCGACCACGTCCATGCGGTGCCGACGGCGGCGAGGGCCGACAGGCCGGCGAGGGCGGCGGTCAGCCCGACCAGGTCCGACAGCACCCCCACCACCAGCAGCGGCACCGAGAAGCCCCCCAGGTAGCAGGCGACGTAGTAGGAGGACAGCAGCTTGCCGCGGTCGGCGACGGGGGCGATCTGGGTGCAGAGGTCGACGCCGCCCTTGAACACCAGCCCGGCGGCGGCGCCGGTGACCGACACCGCGCAGAGCGCCAGCGCCGCCGACTCGGTGGGGGACGACAGCACCACCCCCACCGACGCCGCCGCCGCCACCGCGAGCCCCCGGCTGATCGCCCGGTCGGGCGGCAGGCGGGGGAAGATCAGCTGGCTGACCGCCCCCGACACCAGCACCAGGAACCCGGCGGCCCCCACCACCGCGTAGTTGTCGACGTCGAGGGTGCGCACCAGGAACACCGGGATCAGGGACAGGGCGACCCCGTCGAAGAGGGAGAACAGCGCCCCCGACGGGACCAGCACCCGCCAGAAGACGGCCCGCTCGGCGGCGGGGACCTCGAGGCGCAGGGTGAGGGGCCGGCGGGAGCGGACGCGGACGGTCTCCGGGAGCGTCACGACCACCGCCGCCGCCAGCGCGATCGCCACCAGGTGCAGCTCGAACGGCAGCCGCAGGGGGCTGTCGGAGTACTGGGCGACCACCCCGCCGATGCCCGGCCCGAACCCGAGGCCGAGGCGGATCGACACCGACCCGAGCACCGCCACGAAGGGGGTGCGCCCGGGTGGGGCGGCGTCGACGAGGAAGGCGGTGCAGGTGCCGAAGAACGCCCCCGTCGCCAGGCCCTGGATCGCCCGCGCCACCAGCAGGCCGGTCAGGTCGGGCTCGGTGATCAGGACCACCTGGGCGACCGCCAGCGTCGCGAGGGCCGCCAGCAGCACCGCCTTGCGGCCGATCCGGTCCGACAGCTGCCCCAGGGTGAGCATGGAGGGGACGAGGGCGGCGACGTAGCAGCCGAGGAACAGGGTCACGACGGTGTCGCCGAACCCGAGGCGGTCCTGGTAGATGGGGATCAGGGGGGTGATGAGGCTGGTGCCGAGGGCGAACAGCACCAGCACCGACCAGGTGCGCCAGACGCGGCTCACCGCGCCACCGGCCCGCCGGTGAGGCGCAGACACGCCCAGCCGCCGGCCTCCCACGCCCCGTCGGGCCGCAGGCCGCGGGCCGCCCACGCGTCGGCGAGGGCGGGGGCGTCGCCGGGGCGGATCCCCGACAGGACGGCGGCGGCGGGCGGCGTGTCCCCGGCCGCGTCCAGGAGGGCGCGGTGGGCGGGGTGGGGGACGTTCGCGAGGACGACCCGGCCGGCGATGTCCCCCGCCGCGAGGGTCGCGAGGGGGGCCCGGCGGACCTCCACCGCCGCGAGGAGCCCGGCAGCCCCGAGGCTCGCCCCCGCGTGGGCGACCGCCCGCGGGTCGACGTCGACCGCCAGCACGGGGCCGCGGCCGAGGGCCGCCCACGCCTGGGCCAGCAGCCCGGAGCCGCAGCCGGCGTCCAGCGCCGGCCCGGGGGGCAGCCGCTCGAGGGCGGCGAGGCACATGGCGGTGGTGGCGTGGTCGACCGGCCCGAACCCCTCCCCGGGGACCTGCACCAGCTCCCGCACCCCCGCCGGGGCGGGCAGGTGGCCGGGGCTGCGGCGGTACCAGCCGCCCCCCCCGCCGCCGGCGTCGCCGCCGATCATCGCCGCCGGCGGGTCCGGCCAGCCGGGCACCACGTCCACCGCCTCCGCGGCGGCGCCGAGGGCGTGGAGGGCGGCGCGGGCGGCGGCGGCCTCCGGGGCGCAGCGCGGCGCGCACAGCACCCCCTCGGCGGTGCGGGCGACCGGCTGCAGCGGCACCAGCTCCGCCCAGCGGGCCGCCAGCGCGGCGGCGGGCAGCCGCACGTGGACGCCGGGGGGCAGGGGCGCCCCGCTAGCCTCCCTCGCCGTGGCCGTCACCGCCCCCACCCACCTCGCCGCGCGGGCCGGGGCCGCCCAGCCGCGGGTGGCGGCGATGCCCCTCGACGAGCGCCTCCGGGCGGCCGCCCGGTCACGGGCGGCGCTCGCCGACGCCGGGCCGGCGGTGGTGGACGCGGCGGTGGCGGAGGCTGGCCAGCCGCGCCGGTTCGCCGAGCGGGAGCTGCGGTCCGCCCTCGGCCTGCTCGACGCCCTCCCCGCCCTGGCGGAGGCGATCCGCCCCGCCGCCGTGCCGGCCGTGTCGGGCACCACGACCCTCGAGTGGGCGCCGTACGGGGTGGTGCTCGGCTGGCACGCCGCGAACTCGCCGGTGTGGGTCCCCACCCTCGTCGCCGCCAGCGCCCTCGCCGGCGGCAACGCGGTGCTCGCCCGCCCCTCCAGCCGCACCCGGATCACCACCGGCCTGGTGCTCGACGCGATCGCCTCCGCCTGGCCGGACGGCGCGGTGACGGCGGTCGACCTGCCGGGCCCGGTGGCGGAGCCGCTGGTGTGGGACCCCGGCGTCGACGCCGTCGTCGCCCACGCCTCCACCCGCACCTGCAAACGCCAGCTCGCGGGCCTCGGCGCCGCCTACGCGGCGGGGGCGCGGCTGCGGCCCTACATCCCGGAGGGCTCCGGCAACGACGCGATGGTCGTCCTCGCCGGCGCCGACCTCGCCGCCGCCGCCGCCGCGGCGGCCCTCGGCGGCTTCGCCAACGGCGGGCAGCTGTGCATGGCGGCGAAGCGGATCGTGGTGGAGCGGGCCGCCTGGGACGCGTTCCGCCCCCTCCTCACCGCCGCCGTCGCCGCCCTGCGGATGGGCGACCCGGACGACCCGGGCACCGACGTCGCCCCCCTGCCGCACGGCCGGGCGCGGGACGAGGCCCGCGCCGCGATGGCCCAGGCCCTCGCCGCCGGCGCCGACGTGCTGGTGGGGGAGGGGGAGGCGGGGGCGTTCTTCACCCCCACCATCCTCCGGCTGCCGCGCGCCGCCCTCGCCGGGCTGGACCTGTGGCGGCTGGAGAGCTTCGCGCCGCTGCGCGGCCTGGTCGTCGCCGACGACCCCGACGACGCCGTCGCGCTGGCGAACGACACCCCGTTCGCCCTGGGGGCGGCGGTGTTCGGCCCGGGGGAGGCGGTCGTCCCGCGGCTCCGCGCGGCGCGGGTGCTCCTGAACGAGGGGCCGCTGTACCAGGACCCCCACTTCGTGGTCGGCGGGGTCGGCGACAGCGGCCTGGCGGGGGCGCGGCCGAAGATCGAGCAGCTCGTCTGGGCCCGCCGCGTCCACCGCGCGGGAGGCTAGCCAGGCCAGGCCGCGCTCACGCGAGGACGCGGAGGTGCTGCCAGCGGACGAACGCCTCCAGCCCGGGGCGCCCCAGCTCCGCACCCACCCCCGAGCCCCGCCATCCCGCGTAGGGGGCGTAGGGGACCACCACCCGCCAGCCGTTGACCACCACCGTCCCCGACCGGAGGGCCTGGGCGGCCTCCAGGGCGCCGCGCAGGTCGCCGCCGCAGACGTAGTTGACCAGGCCGTAGTCGGGGCGGTTCGCCTCCCGGATCGCCGCATCCACGTCGGGCGTCTCGATCACCGTCACGATCGGGGTGAACGGCTCCTCGTCCACGAGCCGCACCCCCGGGCCGGCGCCCGTCACGAGGGCCGGGGAGAGGACGCCGGCGGTGACCTCGTCGCCACCCTCGATCCGCACCCCGCCGTGGCCGGCGGCCTCCTCCAGCAGCATCCGGTGGCGGGCGAGGCCGCGGCCGGTGGTCATCGGCCCCAGGCGGATGCCGGCGATGCGGTCCCGCATCCGCTCCAGCAGCCCGCCGGCGAGGGAGGGGGGCACCAGCACCCGGTTCACGGCGTAGCAGGCCTGCCCCGAGTTGACGTACCCCTGCACCGTCGCGACCTCGGCGGCGGCGTCCAGGTCCGCGTCCGGCAGCACCACCAGGGCGCCGTGGCCGCCGAGCTCGAGGGAGAGGGCCTTCAGGCGGGGCGCCGCCCACCCGGCGATCTGCTCCGCCACCCGCCGCGACCCCGTGAACGCCACCTTCGCGACGCCGGGGTGGGTGGCGAGGGCCTCCCCAACCAGCGGCCCGTCGCCGGTCAGGCACGACACCAGGCCCGGCGGCAGGCCGGCCCGCTCGGCGAGGTCGCACAGCGCCCACGCCGCCAGCGGCGCCTCGATCGCCGGCTTCACCACCACCGCGTTGCCGGCGGCGAGGGCCGGCGCCAGCTTCCAGACGACGAGGGCGACGGGGAAGTTCCAGGGGGTGATCGCCGCGACCACCCCGAGCGGGGCGGGCCGCACCCACGAGCCGGTGGCGAGGGTCGGGCCGGGCAGCTGCTCCACCCACATCCGCTCCGCCTCGCCGGCGAAGTGGTGGATCACCTCGGCGGCGCGGGCCACCTCGGCCTGCGCCTCGCCGATCGGCTTGCCGGTCTCGCGGTGCACCAGCTCCGCCAGCGCCGGCTGCTCGGCGTCGACGAGGGCGGCGTACCCCTCCAGGGCGCGGGCCCGCCCGCCGGGCGGCAGCGCCTCCCACGCCGGCTGGGCGGCGGCGGCGGCGCGGACGGCCCGGTCGACGTCGTCGGCGGTGGCGGCGGCGACCTCCCCCAGCAGGGCGCCGTCGCCGGGGGCCCGGACCGCCATCCACTCCGTGGTGTCGAGCCGCCCCCCGCCGGTGATCAGGGGACGCCGCGCGGGCGGTCCGGTCAGCGCCGTCCCCCGTCGATGGCGGCGCCGTCGAGGCGGGAGACCTGCCGGATCCGCCACGACGGCTCATAGGCGGCGACCTTGCGGATCTCCTGCTGGGCGAGGCGGCGGGCGCTCTGGGCGTCGGCGGCCCACACGTCGCAGTGGTGGACGTCCACCCGCACGAAGCGGTCGTCGTCGTCCTCCCAGCGGGCGAAGACGGCGCGGTAGCGGTGGGTGCCGGGCGCCATCGGCGTCAGCGGCCGCAGCATCCCGAGGCTCCAGCGGGCCTCGTCGCCGCTGCGCGCGACGAGGGCGGCCTCGGCGGCCCGGCGGGCCTCCTCCAGATCCGGGGCCTCCAGCACCACCCGGGCGGCGACCCGCGGGCGGCGGGCGCCGGGCGGGCGCCGCAGGAGCGTGACCTCCCAGGAGGGGGTGGCGGTGGTCGTCAGCCCTCCTCGATCCGGACCGCGTCGAGCCGCTGGGGCTCACGGGGCCGGTCCCCGGGGCCGGTGGCGGTGGTGCCGAGCGTCTCGACCGCGTCCATCCCGTCGACCACCTGGCCGAACCCGGTGTGGGCGCCGTCCAGCCACGGGGTGGCCTGGGCGGTGACGATGAAGAACTGGCTGCCGTTGGTGTTCGGGCCGGCGTTCGCCATCGCCAGCGTCCCCCGCACCAGCTTGCGCTCGTTGATCTCGTCGGCGAAGTCGTAGCCGGGGCCGCCGGTGCCGGTGCCCTGCGGGCAGCCTCCCTGGATCATGAAGTCGTGGATGACCCGGTGGAACACGGTCCCGTCGTAGAAGCCCTGACGGGCCAGGCCGACGAAGTTCCCGACGGTCTGGGGCGCGAGATCCGCCCACAGCTCGAGGGTGATCTCCCCGGCGGAGGTGTCCAGTACGGCGGTGTACCTGGTGCCCGGCTCGGCGGGTGGCGGCAGCTCCGGCATCGGTCCTCTCTGGTCGGTGTCCACCACGGATTCTCGCACCTCCCGACCCGCCTGCGTCCGGTGCACGCGAACCGCGATTATGTCGTTTTGCCGGATCGCCGCTGCGGCGGCGTTCCCCCTGCAAACGGGTCGGTCGACCGGCGCCGGGACTACCCTCGACCCATGCCCCCCACCGACCTGGACGAGGAGATCCGCGAGGCCCTGGGCGCCGCCGAGGAGCCGCCCGAGGAGCCCCTGCCCGCGCCGCGCGGACGGAGCTGGTGGGCGAGCCGCGACTGGTGGCTGCGGACCGCCGCCTCGGCGGCGGTCGGCCGGATCGTGGGGGCGCTGCTGACCGGGGCGGGCCTGCTGCTGGCCTGGCTGGTGGCGCGGGCCCTGACCTAGCCGCCGCGCAGGCCGGCGGCGAGCCGCTCGGCCAGTGCGATCACCGCCAGGTGGGTGTTCGCCGACGGCACCCGCGGGATCACCGAGGCGTCGATGATCCACAGCCCCTCGGTGTCCCGCACCCGGCCGGCGGCGTCCACCACGGCGTCGGGGTCGTCGGGGCGGCCCATCCGGCAGGAGCCGACGGGGTGGTGGAACGTCTCGACGGTGCGCAGCACCTGGTCGGGGTCGTCGAGGCCCGGCCAGGGGGTGATCACGTCGGCGAGGGGCCGGGTACGGGCGACCTCCATCAGCCGCCGCCCGGCCGCCACCGCCGCCGCCCGGTCGGACGGCTCCAGGAACCAGCCCATCTCGATCACCGGCTGCAGCGCCGGGTCGCGCCCCTGCAGGCGGACGGTGCCGCGGCGGCTGCGGGCGTCGGCGACCTGGACGTTCAGGTCCGTGAAGCGCTGGCCGCCCTCCACCGTCCCCGAGTACGGCATCACCTGGTAGACGCGCCGCTCCCCGCCCACCTCGTGTGCGCCGGTCAGCAGGCACTGGTACCAGGGGCTCGGCCACGGCGGCGCGTCGAGGGCGAGGTCGAAGCGGTACGACACCTTCGGGTGGTCCTGCATCCCCCGCCCCACCGCCGCCACCTCCGCCGCGACCGGGATGCCGTGGCGCCCCAGCTCCCCGGCGGGGCCGACGCCGCTGCGCAGCAGCGCCGCGGGGGTGGCGTAGGTGCCGAGGGCCATGATCACCGCGTCGGCGGGGAGCCGCTCCCGCCCGCGGGGCCCCACGACCTCGACGGCGCGGGCGACGCCCCCCTCCAGCGCCACCCGGTCGACCGTCACCCCGGCGCGGAGGGTGAGGTTGGGGCGGGCGAGGGCGGGGTCGAGGTACCGGTCGGCGGGGGTCTGGCGGACCCCGTCGACCATGTTCAGCGGGATCGGGCCGATGCCGACGGCGCCGGGGGCGTTGTGGTCGTCGACCCAGCCGTGGCCGGCGGCGAGGGCCGCTTCGGCGAACCGCTCCTGCAGCTCCATCCAGCCCGCGCGGGGGTAGCGGCTGATCGGGATCGGGCCGTGGTCGCCGTGCCAGTCCGCCCCGCCGAAGTCGCGGTCGCTCTCGACCGCCCGGAACCACGGCAGCCAGCTGTCCCACCCCCAGCCGTCGACCAGCGCGTCCCACTCGTCGTAGTGCTCGGGGTGGCCGCGCAGGGCGATCGCCCCGTTCGTGACCGACGACCCCCCCACCACCCGCCCGCGCGGCACGTGGACGATCCGGGGGGACGCGCCGGCGCGCGCCAGGTACCCCCAGTCGTGGGTCTCCTTGATGATCCGGTGGGAGTGGGTGAGCGCCGCCGGCCACTCCCCCGGCCGGTAGTGGGGGCCCACCTCGAGCAGGGTGACCTCGTTGCCCTCGTCCTCCGAGAGGCGGGCGGCGGCGACGCACCCGGCGGTGCCGGCGCCGCAGATCACCACCCGCACGGGGCTATCCCTGGGCCAGGCGGCCGCCGTCGACCACGATGGTCTGGCCGGAGAGGAAGCTGGCGGCGTCGGTGAGGAGGAACAGGATCGGCCACGCCGCCTCCGCGACCGCCCCCAGCCGCCCCAGCGGGGCCTTCGCGACCAGCTTCTCCCTCAGGGCGGGGTTCGCGGTCATCAGCCCCTCCACCATCTCGGTGAGGATGGTGCCGGGAGCGACCGAGTTCACCAGGATCCCGGCGGGCCCGAGCTCGACCGCCAGGGTGCGGGTGAGGGCGTCCAGCGCCGCCTTGGAGGCGTTGTAGGGGCCGATGTTCGGCAGCCCCGTCAGGGAGGCGACCGACGAGAGGTTCACGATCCGGCCGCCGCGGCCGTCGGCCGTCATCTCCCGGGCCACCGCCCGCGACATCGCGGCGGCGCCGAGGACGTTGACCCGCAGGATCTCGTCCCACTCCGACAGGGGCGTGTCGGTGACCGGGTGGTAGAAGGGGTTGATCCCCGCGTTGTTCACGAGGCCCCACAGGACCCCGTCGAGTTCCTCGGCGGCGTCGAGGGCGTCGGCGGCGGTGGTGGTGTCGGCGACGTCGCCGGCGACGGTCCGGACGGGGCCGTCGAGGCTGCCCGCCAGGTCGTCCAGGGCCCCCTTCGAGCGGGCGACGAGGACCACCCCGCCCCCCTGCGCGACGATGGCGCGGGCGACCTCCGCGCCGATTCCGCGCGAGGCCCCGGTGACGATGACGGTGCGGCCGTCGAGGCGGAATGGGTCGGTCACGGACGGCGGAGTCTACCCACCACCCCGCCGGTAGACTCCATGTGTTGACCGTCGGCGCGCCAGGGCGGCGCCGAGAACCCGCCACCCGTCCCGAGGGAGCCGCATGCTGAGCTACGCCTTCACGGAGGAGCAGGAGGACCTTCGCCAGATGGTCCGCGAGTTCGCCCAGGGGGAGATCCTCCCGCTGGTCGAGGAGGCGGAGCGCACGGAGAAGTTCCCCGTCCAGATCCTCCCGATGCTGGGTGAGCTCGGCCTGCTGGGGATCGTGTTCCCGGAGGAGTACGGCGGCATCGGCGCCGACAAGATCACCGAGTGCATCTTCGTGGAGGAGATGGCGAAGGTGTGCGCCGGGATCACCGCCTCGGTCAACGCCCACGCCGACCTGGCGGCCTTCCCGATCTACAAGTTCGGCACCGACGCCCAGCGCGAGAAGTACCTGCCCCGCTCGATCGCCGGGGAGATCATCGGCGCCTACGCGATCACCGAGCCCAACACCGGCTCCGACGCCGCCGGCCTGGCCTCGCGGGCGGAGAAGAAGAACGGCGGCTACGTCCTCAACGGCCGCAAGAACTTCATCACCAACGGCACCATCTGCGACTACTGCCTCGTCGCCGCCTACACCGACCGCTCCAAGCGCGGCGAGGGCATCAGCGTCTTCATCGTCGACCGGGACACCCCCGGCTTCGAGGTGACCCGCAAGCTGGAGAAGATGGGCCACCGCTCCTCCGACACCGCCGAGCTGGTGTTCGAGGACTGCGAGGTCCCCGAGGAGGCGCTCCTGGGCGGCAAGGAGGGCGCGTTCGGGGCCCTGATGGAGGCCCTGATCACCGGCCGCGTCTCGCACGGGGTGAAGTCGGCGGCGATCGCCGAGGCCGCCTTCGACGCCGCCCGCCAGTACGCCACCGAGCGCGAGGCGTTCGGCCGCAGCCTCTCCAAGTTCCAGGCGATCCGCTTCAAGCTCGCCGACATGGCCACCCGCATCGAGGCGGCCAAGAGCCTCGCCTACAAGGCGGCGTGGCTGTACTCCACCGGCCAGCCGTGCGTGAAGGAGGCCTCCATGGCCAAGTACTTCAGCGCCGAGGTCGCCGACTACGTCTGTCGCGAGGCGGTGCAGATCCACGGCGGCTACGGGTACATCGTCGAGTACCCGGTGGAGCGGTACTACCGGGACGCCAAGCTGGCTTCCATCACGGAGGGCACCAGCGAGATCCAGCAGCTGATCATCGGCAAGGAGCTGGGACTGTGAGCAGCGGCCTCCCCCACCCCCCCGGCCTCGACGACGGCCTGGGCTACCCGTTCTTCCAGTCGGTCTTCGACCGCAAGAGCCGCCGGATGGGGCTCGGGATGGCGATGCCCGGCACCCTCGGCTACGACAGCCCCTACGAGGCGGTGCCCCTCACCGAGCTGGAGGAGGCCCTCCTGCTGGTCGCCGGCACCGGCCTCACCGGCCTGAACCTCGGCGACATCGACCCCTCGATGGGGGCCGACGCGATGGTGCAGTGGACGGCCCGCACCTGGCCGAGCTCCTGCTCCAACCACGGCACCGAGCTCTTCTTCACCAACGACGACGGCCTCTACTTCCTCGACATGTGGAACCTCATGCCCGAGGACGGGGAGATCTCGACGCTGCAGAACAAGGGCCGCGACGCCCAGGTCGACTTCATCCTCGACCTGGTGCGCAGCGCGAAGAAGGAGCTGCACCCGGGGCGGGCGGTGATGCCGGAGGGCCTGCCGGGCCTGTTCGTGTTCAACCACTGGAACGCCAACAAGCCGGGCACGACGCTGTTCCTGCCGGTGTCGAGCATGACCCTCGAGTACATCAACCTGCTGTTCATCTACTTCTCGCCCGAGTACCGCTTCACGCTGGTCGACGAGACCGCCGGCTACGCCCCCTGCGGGCTGCAGAAGTGGATCGACAAGGGCCGCCTCGACGCGGGCCGCCAGATGGGGATCGTCGAGATCGAGCAGCGGGTCCTGTCGATGCAGGTCGTCGAGCAGGCGTTCATCTGCCAGAACATCAACCTGGCGCTGCAGGCCCTCGGCCTCGGCGGCTGGACGTACACGGGGTACATCGCCCGGTTCGCCCTCGGCGGCATGGACGTCCCCGGCCTCGGCTTCCGGTTCGCCGACGCCAAGCGCGGCCCGAGCGTCCCCGTCGGCCGCGACGGGGTTTTCGAGGCGTTCACCCCGCCCTACTACGCCGACATGGGCGAGGCGGTCGACGCGTTCCTGGAGCGCAAGTGGTCCCAGTACGAGCCGGACAAGCCGAAGGCGTACCTCGAGCCGGACAAGGTCACCTCCCAGATCGAGCGCCCCACGAAGGAGACGATCCAGATCGTGAAGGACTACTGCCGGTACGTGCACGACACGTACGGCCGCTTCCCCGCGTACCTGGACCCGATGTACCAGCGCCTCACCTGCCAGGCGCAGCACGTCGACAACGACTTCTACGCCCAGTACTACCCGCCGGGGGCGGTGACCGACCAGCACCACGCCCACTTCGAGCGCTGGCACCCGGAGCTCGCGGGCGACGACGGCCGCCCGCCGCTCCGGGGCAACGGCTCGGGGGGCTAGCGCAGGGCGGTGACGCGCGGGCCCCGGGCCCGCGCCGCCACCTCCAGGGCCCGGCTGAGGGCCCGCTCCGCGATGCCGGGGCGGGCCGGCATCGCGAGCGCCCGCTGGAGGGTGGTGACGCGTCCGTGCAGCACGTCGCGCTCGGCACGCAGGGCGGCGAGCTCGGCGACGAGCCGGTCGCGCTCGGCCCGCAGGGCGTCGGCGTCGCCGCCGGCGCGGCTGCCGCGGAGGGCGTCGACCGCCTCGGCGGGGATCAGCGTCCGCTGGGAGCCCGGCTCGCCGACCGTCTCGCCGGGGAGCCGGCCCGACTTCAGGTAGCGCCAGACGGTGCGCTCGGAGACCTCGAGGGCCTGCGCGGCCTGGGCGACGGTGATGGTGTGGGTGGGGGCGATGGTGTCCATGCCCCCGAGGTTCGCCGCCGGACGCCCGACTCCTTGTCAGGGCCGGGCGTCACGGCGGCGCACGGGGTCTGTCAGCCCGCCGCTACTCGGTGGGCTGACGGCTGATCAGCATGTTCCACTGGCCCCTCTGGACGACCTTGTCGTCCTGGTTGAGGACCTCGATCTCGTAGATGCACCACCCCTGCTTGGGGTTCTTGTGCTCCGACTTCTCGCCGATCGTCCGCTTCACCCGGATCGTGTCGCCGAAGAAGACGGGGGCGCGGAACGCCCACTCCTTCAGGCCCACGAAGGCGGCGGTCGCGATCTTCGGCTCCATCTTCTCCACCTGCAGGCCGGTGGCGACGGACGTCACCAGCATGCCGTGGGCGACGCGCTTGCCGAAGACCGATTCCGACGCCCGGACGTCGTCGATGTGGAACCAGTTGAAGTCGCCGGACACGCCGCAGAAGTTCACGACGTCGGCCTCGGTGATCGTGCGGTTCAGCGAAACCGCCTCGTCACCGGGGTTCAGCTCCTCCCAGAACAGACGCTCAGCCACGCGGCAACTCCCCCTGTGATTCGGGTCCTCTGACGGGGCCGAACCATACGGGAGACGCCGGGGCGCCCCGGGTGCCGAGGCACCCGAGGCGCGCCTGACGGGTCGCGCGGGCCCTACAGGTTCTCGAGGCCCTGGCGGATCCGGTCGAGGCCCTCCTCGAGGACGTCGTCCGGGCAGGCGTAGGTGAGGCGGATGTGGCCCTCACCGCGGTCGCCGAAGGCGGAGCCCGCCACGACGCCGACCTGGTAGTTCTCGATCATGTAGTCCGCGAACTGCTGGGCGGTCATGCCGGTGCCGCGGATGTCGGGGAACACGTAGAAGGAGCCGTCGGGGGTCTGGCACTCGACGCCCGGCATCTTGTTCAGCGCGGCGACGGTCTTGTCGCGCTTGTCCTGCAGCTTCTTGGTGATCACCTCGACGTGGTCCTGCGGGCCGGTGATCGCCGCCAGGGCCGCCAGCTGCACGAACGCCGGCACGTTGGTGACGGAGTTCTGCTGGAAGATGTCCATGGTGGTGATCAGGTCCTTGTTGGCCACGCACCAGCCGATCCGGAACCCGGTCATGATGTAGGTCTTCGAGAAGGTGTCGACCAGGATCGAGCGGTCGGCCATCCCCTCGACGGCGGCGATCGTCTTGTGCTCGGCGCCGGCGTACACCATGTGGCTGAAGATCTCGTCGGTCAGCACGATCACGTTGTGCTCGGCGCAGATCGCCGCGATCTCGTCGAGCTGGCCGACGGTCATGCCGTTCGGCCGCTGCGGCGAGTTGATGATCAGCATCTTCGTCTTCGGCGTGATCAGGCTGCGCAGCGAGTCGAGGTCGAAGTGGAAGTCCGGCTCGACGAGCGGCGCGTACACCACCGTGCCGCCCGCGTAGGTGATCCAGAACTCGTCCGGCGGGTAGCCGGGGTTCGGGAAGATCACCTCGTCGCCCTGGTCGACGACCGTCAGGAGGGACTGGGTGAGGGCGTGCTTGGCCCCCATCGTCACCAGGACCTCCTCGCGGACCGTCGGCCGGCCGCGCTTGGTGGCCTCCTCGGCGATCGCGTCGCGCAGCTCCGGCAGGCCGGGGCCGGGGACGTAGCGCACGTGGCCGTCGGTGACGGCCTTCGCGCACGCCTCCATGATGTGGGGTGCAGGACGGAACTCCTCGCCCTGGAAGTCGCCCTTCTCGAAGTGGATGACCCGCTTGCCGGTCTCCCGCTCGAGGGCCTCGGCCTTGCGCATCGACGCCCACTGCTTGGGGAGGACGAAGTGGGAGGTGCGGCTCGAGAGCCGCAGGGGGTTCGTGGCGGTGGTCGCCATGGTCGTTGTGTCTCCTTGGGTGGGTGGGGAAATGCCGGGAGTCGTCGTCCGGCCCTCAGGGTGGTGGGCGGCTCATGCGCGACTCGGTCCGAACAGCGGTCCGGAGGGGGTGGTCCTGACCCGCAGCGCCGCCGGCGCGTAGGCGCCGGACTGGTGGGCGCCGAGGCGGCGGGACAGCCCGTTGGCGGCGGTCTTCACCAGCTCCGCCAGCTCCTGCACCCGCTCGGGCGTGATCCGGGTGACGGGCCCGCCGATGCCGAGGGCGGAGACGACGCGGCCGGAGTGGTCGCGGACGCCGGCGCCGATGCAGCGCAGGCCCTCGTCGTACTCCTCGTCGTCGATCGCGTACCCCTGGATGCGGATCCGCTCCAGCTCGGCCTCCAGCTGTGCGAGGTCGGTGATGGTGTTGCGGGTGTAGGACGCCAGGCCGTGGGCGGCGACGATCTCCACCAGCCGCTCCCGCGGCAGGTCCGCGAGCAGCACCTTGCCGAGGTTGGTGGCGTGGGCGGGGTAGCCGCGGCCGATCGCCGACGGCACCCGCAGGGGCCGGCGGGCCTCGACCCGCTCGATGTAGATCGCCTCCCCGCCCTCCAGCACGGCGAGGTGGCCGGTCTCCCCCGTGTCCTGCACCAGCCCCTCCAGGAACGGCAGCGCCTCGTCCCACAGGTTCATCCGCTGCATCACCAGGCCGCCCAGCTCGAAGATGTGGAGCCCCAGGCGGTAGCGGCCGCTGCGGGGGTTGCGCTCCACCAGGCCGGCGGCGTCGAGGTTGACCATGAAGCGGTGGACGGTCGACTTGTGCAGCCCCACCCGCTCGGCGATCTCGGTCACGCCGAGCTCGGGCTCGTCGGCGGTGAAGACGTTCAGGATCGCCACCGCCCGCTCGATCGCCTGGATGCGGTAGCGGGGGCTGACCGCCTGGGCCACCGCCGCCTCCTCCTCCTCAAGCTCGGCGGGGAGGGCGGACTCGATGGGCTGTTCGGTGGTGGCCGTCGGAGCCTCCTGTCTCACATCGTGAAGCCGCGTTTCGTGACTGATGCGACGAACTGAGTCGTACCACCTCGCTTTCCAGACCGGCAAGGAGTCGGCGCACTTCGCGAACCCGCGTCCCGCACTATGAGACAACCGTTGCGGCGGTGGGTCCGGCGGGGGCCGCGGGGGTGGGGGTAGGATCCGCTGCGGCCAGCCATTCCCGAGACCAGTGAAGGGGGCCCGTGCCCGAGTTCGAGGACGTTCTCTACGAGGTCGCCGGCGGTCGCGCGACGATCACGATCAACCGCCCCGACCGGCTGAACGCGTTCCGCCGCCAGACGGTCCGGGAGCTGGCGGAGGCCTTCGAGGCGGCCGCCGACGACGAGGCGGTGGGCGTGATCGTGTTCACCGGCGCCGGCGAGCGGGCGTTCTGCGTCGGCGGCGACGTGCGGGACCCGACGCGCACCGCCGCCGAGAAGCGCAACCTGCACCACCTCCACGACCGGCTCGGGATGGCGATCCGCAACAATGGCAAGCCGATCATCCTGAAGGTCCGGGGTTACTGCATCGGCGGCGGCAACGAGTTGAACGTGCTGTGCGACCTCACCATCTCCGGGGAGTCCGGGAAGTTCGGCCAGGCGGGCCCGAAGATCGGGTCGGCGCCGCTGTGGTGGGGCTGCCAGCTGCTGCCGCTGACCGTCGGGGAGAAGAAGGCGCGGGAGATCCTCTACCTCACCCGCCAGTACACCGCGGAGGAGGCCCTCCAGATGGGGCTGATCAACGCGGTCGTCCCCGACGACCAGCTGGACGCCGAGGTGGACCGCTGGTGCGAGCAGATCCTGCGCCGCTCCCCGCAGGGGCTGCGCCTCGCGAAGGTGGCGATGAACGCGTCCAGCGACCAGCTGTACGGCGCCGTCCAGCACGGCCTGGAGCTGGTGGCGCTGAACCACGTGTACGGCCCGGAGCCCCAGGAGGGGATCGCCTCCTTCCAGGAGAAGCGGCCGGCCGACTGGCGCAAGTTCCGCGACGGCCAGGGGCCGGAGCCCGCCTGATGGACGCGGCGCCGGACGCGGGGACGCTCGGGGCGCTGCGCCCCGCCCTGCGCGACGGGGTGGAGGCCGCCCTCGAGGGCCGGCGCCTCACCGACGCCCAGGCGCTGGCGCTCGCCGACGCCCGCGGCGCCGAGCACCCCGCCCTGTGGGCGGCGGCCGCCGCCCTGCGCGACCGTGGCCGCCCGCCGGTGGTCACCTACTCGCGCAAGGTGTTCATCCCGCTGACGAACCTCTGCCGGGACGTCTGCTCCTACTGCACGTTCGCGCACCTCGACACCGACGCCCGCGCCCACACGATGAGCCCGGACGAGGTCCTCCAGGTGGCGGAGGCCGGGCGGCGCCTCGGCTGCAAGGAGGCGCTGTTCACCCTCGGCGACCGTCCCGAGGCGCGGTTCGAGAGCCACCGCCGGGCGCTGCGGCGCTTCGGCCACGACAGCACCCAGTCGTACCTGCGGGCCATGTGCCGGGCGGTGCTCGAGCAGACCGGCCTGCTGCCGCACCCGAACGCCGGGATCCTCGGCCGCCGGGAGCTGGAGGAGCTGCGGGAGGTGTCGGCCAGCCAGGGGATGATGCTCGAGTCGGTGTCGGAGCGGCTCTGCGGCCCCGGCGGCCCCCACGAGCACGCACCCGACAAGCGGCCGAAGACGCGGCTGGCGATGATCCGCCGCGCCGGGGAGCTGCGGATCCCGTTCACCTCCGGGATCCTGATCGGGATCGGCGAGACCGCCCGGGAACGGGTGGAGGCCCTGCTCGCGCTGCGCGACCTGCACGAGGCGCACGGCCACATCCAGGAGGTCATCGTGCAGAACTTCCGCGCCAAGCCGGACACGCCGATGGCGGCGTCCGGGGAGCCGGGCCTCGCCGAGCTGATGACCGCCTGCGCGCTCGCCCGCCTGGTGATGGGGCCGCGGATGTCGATCCAGGCGCCCCCGAACCTGTCCGCCGACTACGGGCCGCTGCTGCTGGCGGGCATCAACGACTGGGGCGGGGTCTCCCCCCTCACCCCCGACTTCGTGAACCCGGAGGCCCCCTGGCCGGACATCACCCGCCTCGGGGAGCTCACCGCCGACGCCGGCTACGCCCTCCGCGAGCGGCTCACCGTCTACCCCGAGTACCTCGCCGACGACGACTGGGTCGACGCGGGCCTGCGCGCCCACGTGCGGGCCCTCGCCGACGACGACGGCCTGGCCCTGCCCGGGGGGCCCGCCCCGATGGCGGTGGCCGCCGCGGGGGTGACGGCGTGAGCGTCACCTTCTGCCGCACCGTCCCCGCCGGGGCCGCCCCCGGCCGGGCGCGCGCCCGCGAGGCTGCCGGCTGGGACGACGCCGCCGTCGCCCAGGCCCTCGCCGACGGCCTGCTGCCCGTCGAGACGCAGCGGGCCGACGCCCCCGCCCTGGCGTGGGTCGTCCCCCCCGACGTCGCGATGGACCTCCTGAAGCGCGGCGTCGCCGGGTGGCGGATCACCGTCCGCCACACCCCCGACCGGTCCGCCACCCTCGACGCCCTCGTGCGCACCGGCGCCGCGTTCCTGCGGACCACCCCCCAGGGGCTGGACGAGGCGATCGAGCTCGGCTGGCTGCCGCAGATCGCGACCCGCGTGTCGGTGGAGGTCGACGCGGTCGAGGCCGCCCTCGACGCGATCGCCGCCGGCGCGGTTGACCTGGTGGTCGGCGACTGGGACGCCGACGCGGTCGGCCGCCTCCGCGACGCGATCGCCCCCCGGGCCCTCGTCGAGCGGACCGCCCTCCCCGTCGGCGCGGAGATCGACGCCGCCCGCGCCGACCTCGCCCGACCCCTGTTCACCGCCTGGCTCGCCCAGACCGACGGCTCGGGCGCCAGCCGCCCGCGCTACACGTGGGCCCCCGGCCGCGACGAGGCGCCGCCGGTGCCCGCCCGCCGCCTGTCGGCGGAGTGGGACGACGACGCCTGGCGGGAGGCGTCCGCGGAGGAGGGCCTCGCCCGCCTCGACCCCGACCTCGCGGGGATCCTGGAGCGCAGCCTCGCCGACGCGCCGCCGCGGGTGGCGGAGATCGAGCGGCTGTTCCGGGCCCGCGGCCACGAGGTGGAGGCCGTCGCGAAGGTGGCGGACACGCTGCGGCGGCGTCGCAGGGGCGACGTCGTCACCTACGTCGTCAACCGCAACATCAACTACACCAACCAGTGCTACTTCCGGTGCGGCTTCTGCGGGTTCAGCCGCGGCCCGAAGAGCATGAACCTGCGCGGCGACCCGTACATCCTGAACGTCCACGAGGTGGTGCACCGCAGCGTGGAGGCGTGGGAGCGGGGGGCGACGGAGGTGTGCCTGCAGGGCGGCATCCACCCCGACTTCACCGGCGACTTCTACGCCGGGGTGCTCGAGGCGATCAAGCAGCGCCTGCCGGAGATGCACGTCCACGGCTTCACGCCGCTGGAGGTGTGGCAGGGCGCCCGCACCCTCGGGGTCAGCGTGCGGGAGTTCCTCACCCGCCTCCGCGACGCCGGCCTGGGGACGCTGCCGGGGACGGCGGCGGAGATCCTCGACGACCGCGTCCGCGAGCACCTGTGCCCCGACAAGGTCCGCACAGCCGAGTGGGCGGAGGTGATGATCACCGCCCACGAGCTCGGCCTGCGCGCGACGACGACGATGATGATGGGCCACATCGACGGGCCCCGCTCGTGGGCGAACCACCTGGAGGTGCTGCGGCAGATCCAGCGGCGCACCGGCGGGTTCACCGAGTTCGTGCCGCTGCCGTTCGTGCACATGGGGTCCCCCATCTTCCTGCAGGGCAAGGCCCGCCCCGGCCCCACCTGGGACGAGGTGGTGCTGGTCCACGCGGTGGGGCGGATCGCCCTCGACGGCCTGATCGACAACATCCAGGCGTCGTGGGTGAAGCTCGGCCTCGACGGCGGGCAGCGGCTGCTGGAGGCCGGCTGCAACGACTTCGGCGGGACGCTGATGGACGAGAACATCAGCCGCGCCTCGGGGGCCGCCCACGGCCAGCTCGCCACCCCGGAGGAGCTGGAGGCGGCGATCCGCGGCGCCGGGCGGGTCCCCGCCCGGCGCAACACGGTCTACGACCTGATCGAGGAGCCCGTCAGCTAGCGGCGGCCTTGGCGGCGGCCTCCGCCTCGGCGGCCGCCTGCCGCTTGCGCTCCTGGAGGGCGTGGAGCATCTCCTCCACCCGGGCGAACTTCACCCGGGGGGCGCCCTGCGCCTGCCCCCGCTCGCGTTCGAGCATGTCGATCAGCTGCCAGTCCTCGTAGCTGACGAAGTCCCGCCGCCGCTCCCCCAGCAGCCGCTCCAGGACCGTCCGCGGCGGGACCTCCAGCTTGTGGAGGTTCCCGGCGTGGAGGTCCTCCAGGAGCATGTCGACGGTCTCCTGGCTGTCGGGCTTGTTGGTGCCGATGATCCCCTGGGGGCCGCGCTTGATCCACCCGACGACGTACTCGCCCGCCGCCGGGCCGCCGCCGGCGGGGTCGATGATCCGGCCGCGCTCGTTGGGGATGACGCCGCGCATCGCGTCGAACGGGATCCCGGGGAGCGGCACCCCCTGGTAGCCGATCGCCCGGAACACCAGCCCCAGCGGGAGGGTGGTGCGCCGCTCCGTCGGCCGCGGGCGGATGGAGCCGTCCTCCGACTCGTACAGCTCGTTGTGGACGATCTGGAGTGCCTCCACCCGCTCCGTGCCGATCAGCTCCACCGGCGACACCAGGAAGTGGAGGTGGATCCGCACCGGCGCCTCCGTCGGGGCGCGCTCCGCGAAGCCCCGCAGGATCTCGAGGTTGCGGTCGCGGGTGCGGTTCGGGTTGCGGGCCGCCCACTCGGCGCTCAGGTGGTCGAGGGCGACCTCCTGCGGGTCGACGATCACGTCCACCCCCGGCAGCTCCCCCAGCTCCTTCAGCTCCTTGTTGGTGAACGCCGCCTGGGCGGGGCCGCGGCGGCCGAGGACGTGGATCTCCCGGATGCGGGAGCCGGCGAGCTCCTCGAGGGCGTGCTCGGCGATGTCGGTCTGGGCGAGGACGCCCCGGGGGCTGGCGAGGATCCGGGCGAGGTCCATCGCCACGTTCCCGTTCCCCACGACCGCCGCCGTCTCCGACTGGAGGTCGAAGTGGAGGTGCCGGAAGTCGGGGTGGGCGTTGTACCAGCCGACGAACTCGGTGGCGGAGTGACTCCCCGGCAGGTACTCGCGGGGGATCCCCATCCGCCGGTCGGTGCGGGCGCCGACCGCGTAGATGACCGCGTGGTAGTAGGCGCACAGGTCCGCGTGGGTGACGTCGCGGCCCATCTCCACGTTCCCGTAGAAGCGGAACTCGGGGTGGGCGGCGATCTTGTCGTACACGCGGGTGACCGACTTGATCTTCTGGTGGTCCGGCGCGACGCCGCCGCGCACCAGCCCGAACGGGGTGGGCAGGCGGTCGTACATGTCGATCTGGACCTCGAGGTGCTCCTGCTCCTGCAGGTGCTCGGCGGCGTAGAAGCCGCTGGGGCCGGAGCCGATCACGGCCACCCGCAGCGGGTGGTCGGGCGTGCCGAGCTCCGGCGTGCCGAGGGGCGCTCCCATCGTCCTCCTCAGGTGCATGGGGGGTCGCGGCGGAGCATCCAGCCTAGCCCGTGGGCCGCGGCGGGCCACCATCCGCCGGATCAAGTGCGGAACAGGTCATGCTCCGGGGCGCGCACCAGCTCCTGCGCCGACCCGGGCGCCCACGGGGTCTCCACCCCCGACGCGACGACCGCCGGGGTGCCGGATCCCTTGCCGAGGTAGACGCCGGCGGCGGCGGCGAGCTCGTCGGCGATGCCCTGGTCGGTGGCGACGAGCACCCGGCCGGTGCGGTCCCGCTCGCCGCGGTGGTCGACCACCGCCCGGAACCCCGCCACCCCGATCGCCACATTCACCAGCCCCCGTCGGAACGCCCGCCCGTGGGTGTCGGTCACCACCACCCCCACCCGGCCGCCGACGGCGGCGGCGACGGCCGCCTGGAGGCGGCGGGCGGAGGCGTCCGGGTCGACCGGCAGCAGCACCACCGACCCCTCCGCCACGTTCGACTGGTCGATCCCGGCGTTCGCGCAGACGAACCCGTGGTGGGTCTCGCAGATCACCGTCCCCCCGCGGCGGCGGACGATCCGGCGGCTCTCGGCGAGGATCAGCTCGCACAGCTCCGGGCGTTTGCCGGTCTCCTCGGCGAGGGCCCGGGCGGCGGGCCCCGGGTCGACGGCGGCGAGGGCCACCACGCGCCCCTCCGCCTTGCTGACCACCTTCTGGGCGACCATCAGGACGTCGCCGGGGGCGACGCCCTCGGCGGCGGCGCGGGCGGCGAGCATCCCCGCCAGGTCGTCGCCAGGGTGGACCTCCGGCAGCGCCGACAGGGGCCAGAGCCTCAGCGGGCGCTCCCGGCCGGGGTCCCGGCGGCGAGGAGGGCGGCGATGTCGAGGCGGGCGCACGCGGCGAGGGTGGCGCCGCCGCCGCCGCGGGCCATCAGCTCCACCAGGTCGCGGGGGGTGTCGATGTCGAGCGCCAGGCGCGGCCGCTCGACGCGGGTGGTGGGGATACCGCGGCGGGCCGCTTGGGCGAGGTGGCGGGCGAGGCTGTCGATCCCGAGGCGGGGGGTGAGCGCCGCCGGGGGCCGCAGGAGCATCGCGTTGGTGCCGGTCCCGTCCCAGGAGGGGGCGAGCGTCGCCGACGGACCCGGCGGGGCGGCCCGCACGACGGCGTCGACGTCATCCCGGCCGGCGAGGGGCAGGTCGGCGGTGAGGATGAGCGCCCCGTCGGCGCCGGAGGCGGCGACGGCCTCCAGCCCCCGCACGACGGCGGCGTTCATCCCCCGCGGCGGCCGGTGGTCGGGGACGACCCGGGCGCCGGCGATCGCCTCCGCCATCTCCCGCGCCTCCGGGTCGGAGGTCACCACCAGCGCCCCGGCGAGGGTGCGGGCGGCGGCGATCGCGGTGAGGACGTCGGTGAGCATCGCCACCTGCAGCTCCCGGCGGACGGGGGCGTCCAACGCCGGGGTGAGGCGCCGCAGCGCCCCCCGCAGGGGCTTCACCGGGACCACCGCCCACACCCCGCCGCTCACGGGACCGCCTCCAGGGTGGTCCGGGCGAGGCGGGCGCGGGCCGCCCGGTCCGGCATGAGGGCGTCGGTGAGGACGGCCCGCACCCCGAGGGCCTCGATCGCCGGCACCTCCCCGGCGTCGGCGTCGTCGAGGACGAAGGTGGCGGCGACGTCGGCGTAGATGCGGGCCATCTGGGTGGCGGAGCACTCGGGGAACCCGGCGCCGCGCAGGAACCGGTCGGCGGGGCCCTCCACCGGCCGGCCCCCGATGATCGGGCTGACGGCGACGGTGTCGGCGCGGCGGGCGCGCACCGCGTCACGCACCCCCGGCACCGCCAGGATCGTCCCGATCGACACGACGGGGCTGGAGGGGACGATCACGATCCGCTCCGCCGCGGCGACCGCCTCCAGCAGCCCGGCGGCGGGGCGGGCCGACTCGATCCCCTCCATCCGGATGGAGGTGATCTCGGCGGAGGCGCCGTCGCGGACGAGGTACTCCTGGAACGTGCGGGGGCCGTCGGGGGTGGTGATGCGGCTGCGGACGGGGTCGTCGGTCATCGGCAGCACCAGCGCCTCCACCCCCAGGCTGGCGCAGATCTCCGCGGTCACCTGGGTGAGGGTGGCGCCCTCGGCGAGGCGGAGGGTGCGGTGGATGTGGGTGGCGAGGTCCCGGTCGCCGAGGCCGAACCAGGCGTCGCGGCCGTAGGTGGCGAGCCCCTCCAGGCACCGGAACGTGTCGCCGGCGTACCCCCAGCCCCGCTCCGCCACCACCCCGGCGAGGACGTAGGTGCAGATGTCGAGGTCGGGGCAGACGCGCAGCCCGAAGAAGTCGCCGTCGTCGCCGGTGTTGACCACCGCGGTGAGGGCGGGCTGGCCGGCCACCTGCGCCAGGCCGTCCACCATCTTGGAGCCCCCGGTACCGCCGGAGAGGGCCAGGATCACGGACGGCGGGCGGGCGGCGGTGGGCTCACGGCGGTGTCGGCGAGTCTACCAACCGGCCCCGCGCCGCCGCCGCGCGGCCGAGCACGAGCCACAGGCCGGCGGACACCCCCGCCATCCCCGCCAGCAGCTGGGCGGTCGGCGTCTCACCCAGCAGCGGCCAGGCGGTGAGGACCCCCACCACCGGCACCAGGAAGAACCAGGCGGACACCTCCGCGGCGGGGGCCTGCATGAGGGCGATGTAGAAGAGGGCGAGCGGCAGCGCCGACCCGACGGTGGCGAGCAGCACGATCAGCGCGACCTCCCGGACGCCGGTCGCGTCGGGGGGCCCCTCCCCCGCGATCCCGGCGACGGCGAGGACGATCCCGCCGACGGTCATCTGCCAGCCGGCGAGGGCGAGCGGCTCCGCCCGGCCCCGCACCCCGCGGGTGGCGACGACGGTGCCGATGCTCCACGCCAGCGCCCCCCCGATGACGACGACGGCGCCGGTGGAGAGCGCCGGCGGCCACAGCGGCCCGTCCCACACCACCACCGCCGCCCCCACCAGCCCCACCAGCAGCCCCGTCCACTGGCGGCCCGTCAGCGTCTCCCCCAGGAACGCCGCGGCGAGCACCGCGACGAACAGGGGGTCGGTGTTGGCGAGCACCGCCGGCAGCCCCGCCCCCTCCTGCTGGATCCCCCAGAACACCGCGCCGTAGAACACCGTCGTCTGGGTGAGGGCGAGCCACCCCAGCGTCGCCGGCCCCACCCCCGGCCGCAGCGGCCGGCCCAGCGCCGCCAGCAGCCCGAGCAGCAGCACCCCGGCGAGGGTCAGGCGGGCGCCGGCGGCGGTGATCGGCGGCCACGTCTCCACCAGCCACGCCGACGGGACGTAGGCGATGCCCCACGCCAGCATCGCGGTGATGCCGAGTGCGTCGGCGGTCCTCACTCGACGAGGTGGGTGAGCGCCAGCACCACCTCGCTCGGCAGGTACGTCACCAGGAACAGCACCACCAGGCTCACCGCCAGCCAGGGGAGGATCATGATCGACAATCGCTCGATCGAGACCTTCGCGATGCTCGACACCAGGAACAGCACCAGCCCCACCGGCGGGTGGATCAGGGCCAGCACCAGGTTGAACACCATGATCAGCCCGAAGTGGACCGGGTCGATCCCGTAGGACGCGGCGATGGGGGCCATGAACGGCGCGAGGATGTACAGCGCCGGCAGCGGCTCGATGAAGATCCCGACGGCCAGCAGGATCAGGTTGACGACCAGCAGGAAGACGTAGCGGTTGTCGGTGATCCCCGTGAAGAAGTCCGACAGCGTCTGGCCGAAGCGGTCGAGGAACAGCGCCTTCGCGAGGATCGCCGAGTCCCCCAGCAGCAGCATCACGATCCCCGCCTCGATGCCGGCGAGGATCATCGCCCGCGGCAGCTCCATCGGGGACATCGACGCGAACCAGAAGAGGGCGAGGCCGATCGCCACCACCGCCGCCACCGACGCCGACTCGGTGGGGGTGTAGACGCCGCTGAAGATGCCGCCGAGGATGATCACCGGGATCGCCAGCACCGGCAGGGCCGCCCACCCGGTGCGGGCGACCGTCGCCATCCCCGCGAACGGCCGCTTCACCAGGAAGTCCATCTTGCGGACGACGACGTAGACGGTGGCCGCCTGGAACAGCAGCAGCAGGATCTCCGCCATCAGGCCCGACAGCAGCAGCTGGGAGATGGAGGCGCTGCCGATCAGGGAGCCGTAGACGATGAACATGATCGAGATCGGCCCGATCGGCCCCTTGATCGACGCCCCCGCCACGACGGCGGCGGCGACGTCGCGGCGGTAGCCCTCCCGCTCCATCGCCGGCACCAGCAGCGGGGTCATGATCGCGGCGTCCGCCTGGGCCGACCCGGAGATGCCGGACACGATCGCGGAGGTGATCTGGCAGACGTACGCCATCCCGCCGCGCAGGTGGCCGACGACGGCCGCCGCGAAGGCGATCAGCCGCAGCGACATGCCGCTGGCGTTCATCACCTCGGCGGTGACGAGGAACATCAGGATCACCAGCAGCTCGCCGCCGCCGGTGAGGCCCATCACCGACTGGGTGGTGGAGAACGGCACCAGCGGGTCGTCGCGGGGGTAGAACTGCAGCCCGAGGAAGCTCGGCAGGAACGCGATGATCCCGACGATCGACAGCATGAACACGATCGGGGTCCCCGCCAGGGTGAGCGCGACGAAGATCACCCCCAGGCCGATCAGCTCGGCCGCCCCCGCCGCCAGCAGCCCCGCCACCACCCCCCAGACGGCCACCCCGATCAGGACGCCGCCGACGAGGGCGACCGCCGCATCGCGCAGCCCCACCCGGCCGCGGGCGAACAGGCGGGTCGCCCCCTCCAGCACCGCCGTCAGGTAGTGGAGGGTGATGAAGTAGTAGCCGACGGTCATCGACACCACCGGGTAGAACCAGGACACCTCGAGCGCCGGGGAGGAGCCGGTGGTGGCGAACTGGCCGGTGGTGTACTCGGTGGAGCGCACGCAGGCGTAGAGCAGCAGGATCCCCAGGCTCACCCCCGAGAAGGTGCGCACCGCCCCCCGCCACCAGGTGGGGCCGGCGTCGGCGACGAAGGTGATGACGGTGACGGCGCCGCGCTTCACCGCCAGCGACACCCCCAGCCAGATCGCCCAGAGGAACGCGAAGCGGGCGAGCTCCTCCGACCCGAACAGGGAGTAGCCGAGGACGTTGCGGGTGAAGACGTTCCCCGCCAGCGACAGGATCGCGATGGTCACCGCGATGACGGTGCCGACGCGGGCGATCCCCGCCGCCGCCTCCGAGTAGACCGCCGCCCAGCGGGCGAGGCTCCCGACCGCCCGGGGCGCCCCGCCGGCGTGCGGCCGCGGCTGCCCCTCGACGATCGTGCTCACGGCGTGTCCCCCACGGAGCCCCTCCGACAGCGGCCGACCCGGCCCCGAGTGGGGGGCCGGGTCGACGTGGTGTCAGTCACCGCCCGCGTCCCTGCGGGCTCCGGGGCGAGCCTACCCTGCGGGCGGGACGCACTCCCCGGTCTTCTTGGTGGGCAGCGCCGGCGGCGCCGGGGGCTGCCCCATCCCGTCCTTGACGGACTGGATCTGGGACACGAAGTCCTGGCTCTCGGGGGCCAGCTGGTCGGTCGCACCCGCCGCCGCCTTGTTCAGGGCGGCGAGGTCGTCGTCGGTGGCGGTCACGAACTGGACCCCGCAGTTCACGAGGTCCTGGGCGACCGTGCTGCCCGGCGCCGTGAAGATGTCGACCGAGGTCTTGGTGATGTTCGCGGCGGCGTCGTTCAGCGCCTGCTTCTGGTCGTCGGTGAGCCCGTCGTAGACGCCCTTGTTGATCGCGAGCACCGTCGGGAAGGGCCAGAAGTTGATGTTGCCGGTGATGAACTTGGCCTGCTCGTAGAACTTCTGGGTGTAGACCAGCGGCAGGTTCGCCTCGATGCCGTCGACGGTCCCGTTCTGGAGGGCCTGGTAGACCTCGGGCAGCGGCAGCGGGTCGGCGTTCGCCCCGATCGACTGGAGGCCCGCGGCGAGCACCTGCGACTGCGGGGCGCGGATCGTCTTGCCCTTGAAGTCGGCGAGGCTCGCGAGCTTGACCGTGCCGACCGGCTTGCGCAGGCCGCCCTCGTGGATCGCCAGGGCGACCAGGTCGCCCGCCTGCTGGTTCGCCTGCTCCAGCATCGACTTGCCGATGTCGCCGCCCTCGACCTCGAGGGCAAGCGGGTAGTTGGTGATCAGGAACGGCGCCTGCAGCGCCTGGAACGCGGTGATGTCGGCGGTGTCCCAGATGGCGGAGGAGATGGTCGCCATCGGCACGACGCCCGAGCGGACGTCGGCCAGCAGCTGGATCTCGCTCTGCGGGTAGGCCGGCTGCCCGCGCAGCGTCAGCGCGCCGGTGTCGTTCACCTCCTTGACGAACGCGTCGATCGCGATGCCGTACGGGTGCTGTTGGGTGGTGACGTACGCGACGTCGAGCGCGGTGCCGCCACCTCCGCCGGAGGTGTCGCTCGCGCCGCTGTCGTCGTCGTCGCCACACGCCACAAGCCCCAACGCCAGCGCGCCCGCCGCGGCTACCGCGGCCAGGCGCCAGGTCCACCAGCGTCGTGTCACGTTCCTCGCCCCCTTGTCATGGCGGTTCAGGTGTCCCAGCGCCCGGACGCGCGAGACGGGGCGAACATACCGGAGCCGCGGCGGAGGTTGTCAACATCGGCACGAAGTCCGTCCCATTCTACGCAACCCCGCATGGCCAGAGGGATCTGCCCACCGCCGACCCCCCTGGTGCAGGGGGCCGGACGCGTTGACGCCCATGGGTACGTGACATATGCTGCTTTCCATCGCCAGCCGGTTCGCGGCCCTCCTCCGGCCACCCAACACGGGGGTGGGGGACGTCCCCGAGCGGCCTGGCGGTTCGTGTGCAGCTGCCCTTTCCGAATAAGGGGGAAGACCGTCTATGGGCGAGCAGTTCGCCGTGACGCAGATTCCGGGTGCTGAGACGGGCGAGATCCCGCCCTCTCCTGTCGATCGTGATGAGAAGACCGCGTTCATTTACTCGCTGGTCGACCCGATCTGGGACATCGACACCCTCCCGCTGACCTACACCAACTCGCGGTGGTCAGCATTCTTCTACCGCGCCGATGAGAAGCAGCTTCGGCGCGTGCTCCCCGACTGCCTTGAGCTCGAGGACGACATCGTCGAGTTCTGGTACGTCGACCACAACCACACCATGCTCGGCCCGTACGGCGAGATGGGTGTGACCGTGGCCGCCAGCCACAAGGCCGGGGATGGTCGGACGCTCTACGCCGGCTACTACCCGTACATGTACCTGACCCAGGACGCCGCGATCGACGCCGGTCGCGTGCTCGGCTTCCCCAAGAAGGAAGCCTTCATCCGCGTGCTCGAGCACGGCGGGGCGCCTGACGACGGCTACGGCGTGTACGACGGCAAGAACTACCAGTTCGACTACTTCTCGTTCCTGATGATCCGGAACGGGTACGTGATCCACTCCGCCACCGGCAAGTACGACGACGCCGACCTCTCCGCGAAGCCGAAGTTCTACGGCAACACGGAGTACGGCCGGATGAACATGAAGGTCGTCACCGCGCCGGACATCTCCAGCTCCGAGTGGCAGCTCGTGTACCTGCCCTCGCTGGTGACCAAGGACCTCGCCACGGCGATGGGCCGCCCGGACTCCGAGGGTTCGCACCGCTTCCAGGTGAAGCCCGAGTCGATCCGGACCGCCAGCCCGGCGAGCATCAACTGGTTCATGCAGGCCACGCCGTACGACAACCTCGGGCACGAGCTTCCGCCCAAGGAGATGATCGGCCTGATGACCTTCAGCTTCGACCTGATCATCCCGGCGGGCGAGGTCCCCTGGACCGAGACCTACACCCGGGACGCGACCTGGGCGGGCGCGGCAAAGCCGTACCGCTTCGGCCTGCGGCACCGCTTCCCGAAGCCCATCGGCCTCGGCGCGTAGGGTCTGACGACTCCAAAGGAGGAACGGAAAAGATGGCGGAGCTGAACGTCACGAGCGTTCCGTGGATCGACTCCGGCGATGCGCCGCCGCTTGCCCTTGACCGGGACAAGCGCGACATCATCAGCCAGGGCATCGCGGACCCGCTGGTCGACTACGACATCGTCCCGCTGACCTACACCAACTCGCGGTGGTCGGCGTTCTTCTACCGGGTGGACGAGGCCGCGCTCCGGCGCATCCTCCCCAAGTGCCTGGAGCTTGAGGACGACGTCGTCGAGTTCTGGTACGTGGACCACCTGCACACCGGTCTCGGCCCGTATGGCGAGATGGGTGTCACGGTGTCGGCCTCCTGCAAGGGTCAGGACGGCAACACGTACTACGCGGGCTACTACCCGTACATGTACCTCACGCAGGACGCGGCCGTGTTCGCCGGCCGTGAGCCCTTCGGCTTCCCGAAGAAGATCGCCTACATCGTCACCCAGGAGCACGGTGGCAAGGAGGACGACGGTTACGGCGGCTTCGGGAACGACTACTTCAACTTCACGATGGAGCGTCGCGGCTACCTGATCCACACCGCGACCGGCCGCTACGACGACGCCGAGCTCCCCGCGAAGCCGAAGTTCTACGGCGACCCGCGCTACGGGCGGATGAACCTCAGGCTCATCACCGACCCGTCGCTGACGACGACGAAGTGGGATCTCACCTACCTCCCGTCCGAGGTCACCAAGGCCACCGCGGCGGCCATGGGCCGTCCGGAGACCGAGGGTCAGCACCGCTTCCAGCTGAAGCCCGAGTCGATCCGCACGGCCTCGGCCAACGCGATCCGCTCGTGGGCCCTCACGGCCACCCCGTTCGACAACCTCGGCGCCATGATGCCGGTCAAGGAGCTCATCGGCCTGATGAGCTTCAACTTCGACCTCATCATCCCGGGTGCGGACACCATCTGGACGCAGACGATCGAGCGCACCGCCGAGGACATCGGCGACCTGCTCTTCGCCACGCCGTACCAGTACACGATGCGTCACCGCTTCCCGAAGCCCCCGGGCGTCTAGCCCACGCTTCAGAAGCACACGCTCGTCCCGCCGGCCGGGTCCCCCATGGGGGCCCGGCCGGAGGTGTTTCCGGGGCCGGTGGCCTAGGCGTCGAGGCGGGCGCCGGGCCCGCGGGGCGCCCACTCGCGGAAGGTCCTCAGCCGCTCCCGCAGCGCCTGGGGGGTGGCGCCGGCGGACTCCCACAGCAGCATCTCGATCACCTCGACCTTGCTGGTCCGCACCCCGTCACGGCGGAGGGCGTGGATGGCGTCGGCGAGGCCGTCGTCGAGGGGCTTGCGGACCCGGATCGCGAGGTTCACCGGCGGCAGGTCCGGCGCGAGGCGCAGCCGCCTCTCCCCCGCCTCCGGCGCCGTCCTGGTCCGCCTCGGCCGCGGCGCCGGCGTGGCCGGCGCCTCAGCGGCGGGGGCGGGGGCGGCGGCAGTGGCGGGGGTTGCCTCCGCCGCGGGGGCGTCGCCGCGGGGGCGGCGGCTCGGCGGCGGCTGGCGGGAGGCCCGCTCGATCCGCCGGCGCATCAGGTCGATGCCGCTCCCCTGGTCGGGGCTCCCCTGGTCGCTCGCCTGGTCGGGGCTCGCCTGGTCAGCCACACGCCACCTCCACGGACTCGGCCACCGCGCGGAGCTCGGCGGCGGCGGCGCGCACCCGCACGCCGGGGTTGGGTTGGGTCACCAGCGCCGACCGCCGCAGCCGCCGCCGCATCCACCGGTGCTCCGACACCGGCGGCGCCACCTGGATCCGCCCGCCGGCGAGGCCGGCGAGCCGCTCCACGAACCGCTTCGGCGGGACCGGCGGCACCATCGTCGGGGCGAGCAGCAGCCGGTAGTCGGCGAGGTCGGCGACGATCGCCTCGAGGGCGTCCATCTCACGCGCCCCGAGGACCACCGGCACCACCACCAGGTCCGCCACCTGCATCGCCCCGTCGGTGAGGGCGTTCGCCCCCGGATGGGTGTCCACCACCACGTAGGGGGTCTCCCACGCCGCCGCCCACGCCCCCAGGCAGTCGGCCACCAGGTCCGCGTCGATGCGGCTGGCGGCGAGGTCCGGGTGGGCGGGCACCAGCGGCGGCTGGTTGGGGCGCCGCTTGGGCCGCGGCGGCCGGCCGTCGGGGCCCCGCTCCAGCGCGTCGAGGAGGGGGGCCCGGGCCGCCGTGGCGGGGTCGAACCCCCACATGCGGGTCGCCCCGCCGGCATCCCAGTCCAGATCGACGAGCACCCCGCCGAGGGCGGCGGCGAGCTCGTAGGCGAGGGTGGTCTTCCCCACCCCGCCCTTCGCCGCCGCGACGGTGATGATCCGGCCGCGGTCCGCCGGGGCGGCATGCATGGCGTCACGCACCGGTGCCTGCGTGGTTGTGGTCATGGGGCAATGTTCGCAGCCACGCTCGGATGTCCTCCCGCACCCACCCCGGCATGGTGGCGTGGCGGCGCGGCTGCATGCATGCATGCGGGCCTACGGTCCGGGGTGCTCCTGTGGGCGGGGTGGCCCCGGGCCGGGTGGGGTCAGGCGCCGGCGGCGCGGGCGAGGGGCCGGGGGGCCCTGCGGCCGGAGGCGCCGGCGGGGCGGTGGACGATCAGCTGCTGCCCCCAGCCGTCGTCGGTGGCGACCCGTTCCTTGGTGAAGCGGTAGCCGGTGCCGGGATGCCCGGCGATGGCGTCGCAGGCGCGCATGAGGGCGGCGACGTTGTCGCGCTCGCGGGCGCAGGTGGATCCGACGCTGGCGAAGAAGGCGGGGCCGAGCCAGTACGCCTGCCACTCCTCCCCGGCGTCGCCGGGCTCGAAGCGGTCGTTCTCCAGCAGCCCGAACAGCTTGCGGGCGATGGGGGGCAGGTCCCGCAGGACGTCCCAGTCGATGTAGACGCCGGCCTCGTGGCGCAGCTGCTCGAGGAACCACGAGCCGAGGAAGATGTAGCCGAGCCGCTCGAGGCGGCCGTCGGACACCACCGGCCACAGGACGCGGTCGATGATCCCGAAGTGGTCCTCGTGGGTCTTGCGGCCGGTGGCGGAGTCGTTGACCTCCCCCTCCCACCGGGCCTCCTGGAGGTTGAGGAGCGTCCGCTTGAGGGCCTGGCGGGCGTTCTTGCCGGACTCCTCCCAACCGAAGTCGTGGAGCAGGCGGTACTGGGTGAACGGGACGGCGGACGCCCCGGGCTGCTCGAGCTGCAGCCAGCGGGACCCGAGCCACACGATCGCCATGTAGCCGTGGCGGCCGATGGGGGGGCCGGCGGTCTGGCGGATCGAGCCGAGGCGGTCGGCGATCGCGACGCCGGCGGCCACCTCGAGGCCTTTGCGGGCGCTGGTGCGGTCGGCGAAGCCGTACTTGAGGGGCTGCTCGAGGCGCCGCAGGTGGTCGGGCTCGCAGAGGGCGAGCTGGGCCTCGGCGCCGCTGGCCTGGAGCTCGTCGGCGGGGCCGGCTGCGGCGGCGCGGGGGCGGGCGCCGGGGCGGGGCA
>DASSBX010000239.1:0-9244 GCA_035698305.1 Miltoncostaeaceae bacterium
CTCGGCGTCTGCAACCGCCTCAACCTGCTGCTGGTCGACGCCTCCCGCTGGGACGACTGGACGCCGGGCCTGGTGGCGCAGCTCCAGAGGCTCGGCGTCCGGCCGTCGCTGCCGCCGCACGACCATCCGCTGGGCCACGAATGGGCGCTCGACGACGGTTCCGAGGCCACCGTGACGGTGGCCCCCGCCGACACGCCGGCGGCGGCGGCGGCGATCGCGAACGCCGAGACGTCGGGGCTGGCGGCGGGGATCGTGACCGCCGACCCGGCCGCCGCGGCCGCGTTCCTCTCGGCCTACCGGGGGACGGGGGCCTTCTGGAACGCGACGACCCGGTTGCTGGACGGCTTCAAGCTGCTGGGGGCCCCGGAGACGGGCATCAACGTCGACCACGTACCGGGTCCGCGCGGCCCGGTGACGTTCCGCGACCTGCACCTGCGCCAGTACGTGGTGCTGCCGGAGGGGATGAGCCTTCCTGTCGTCTGAGGCGGGGTGCTAGTCTCCTGTGCCTCGCAGTCGCGAGACCAACCTCTTGGCGAAGCTCCTCACCGACATCACAAACCCCCGCCGCGCCGCGCTGCGTGCGTTGCCCTCCAGCGGGGTGATCGTCTGAGGCCGCTCAGGGTGCTGTTTGCCTCCTAGGCGCGGACCAGACACGCGTCCGCCGGCGGGCCCGTCCACGCGTATCAACGACGCGATCCGGGCGGAGTCGGTGCGGCTCATCGACGCGGACGGCGAGAACCGGGGCGTGGTGCCCCTCGCAGAGGCGCAGGAGATCGCCAACCAGGCGTCCCTGGACCTCGTCGAGGTGGCTGCCGACGCGCGCCCGCCCGTGTGCCGGATCATGGATTACGGCAAGTGGCGGTACGAGCAGGAGCAGAAGGCCAAGCAGGCCCGGCGCCACCAGAGCACGATCACCATCAAGGAGATCAAGTTCCGGCCCAAGATCGACCCGCACGACTACGCCACCAAGAAGGGGCACGTCGAGCGGTTCCTCCGTCACCGGGACAAGGTCAAGATCACGATCATGTTCCGCGGTCGTGAGCTGCTGCACCCGGAGCGGGGCGAGGCGATCCTGCTGCGCCTCGCCGACGAGCTGAAGGACCTGGCCATCGTCGAGAGCCGCCCGAACCTCGACGGCCGCAACATGGTGATGATGCTCGCGCCCGTGAAGAACCCGCCGCCGCCCGGCGCCGAGGCTCCCGTGGAGGGAGAGGAGGCCCCCGAGGCCCCCGAGGCCCCGGAGACCCCCGAGGCGGCCGCCGAGGCGGAGGCGACCGCCTCCTAGCGCCGGCGGCCGGGCACGCGGGCCGACCCGGCCTCGCGCGCGGCGGCCGAGTCGGCTAGTGTTCTCCGCCGGTCCCGAACCCGTCGAGAGAGTTCCGCATGCCCAAGATGAAGTCCCGCAGGGCCGCCACCAAGCGGTTCCGCGTCACCGGCTCCGGCAAGATCATGTTCCAGCGCGCCGGTCTGCGGCACAACCTCGAGAACACCTCGGGCAAGGAGCAGCGGCACCTGTCGAAGGAGGTCACCCTGGCCCCTGAGATGGTGCCGGGCGTCAAGCGCATGCTGGGGAAGAGGTAGACCGATGGCCCGCGTCAAGCGTTCGGTCAGCGCCCGCAAGAAGCGGCGCAAGGTCATCGATCAGGCCTCGGGCTACTGGGGCACCAAGCACTCCTCGTACAAGCGCGCGAAGGAGCAGGTCCAGCGCTCCCTGCGGTACGCCTACCGCGACCGGCGGGTGCGCAAGCGCGACTTCCGCCGCCTCTGGATCGCCCGCATCAACGCCGCGGCCCGAGAGAACGGGCTCACCTACGGTGAGCTCATCCACGGCCTCAAGCTCGCGGAGGTCGAGCTCGACCGGAAGATCCTGGCCGAGCTCGCCACCCATGAGCCCGCGTCCTTCGCGGCCCTCTGCGCCCGCGCCCGCGACGCCCGCGAGCGCGTCGCCGCAGCAGCCTAGGGAGGTCCGCGGGCTGCGGCTCGCGACCTCGCCGCGCAACCCCGCGCTCCAGCTGGCGCGGGCGTTGCAGGCCAAGAAGGTGCGGCGGGAGCGGCGCCTGCTGGTCGCCGAGGGCGAGGACATGGTCGACGCGGCGCTCGCCGGCGGGGCGCGGCCCGTCGCCGTGCTCTGGGACGAGGACCGGTTCGCCGACGACGACCCCCGGGTGGCCGCGACCGCCGGCCTCGCCGAGCGCTACCTGGTGCCGCCGAAGCTGATGGCCCAGGCGAGCGGCCTGGCCGCCGCGCCGCGGGTCATCGCGATCGTGCCCCAGCCGGCGCCGCGCAGCTTCCGCGACGTCGCGATCCCGCCCGACCTGGGCGTCTACCTGGCGGGGGTCGCCGACCCCGGCAACGTCGGCACGCTCGTGCGGACGGCCGCCGCGCTCGGCGCCGACTGGCTGGCGCTGGGCCCCGGGTCGGCCGACGCCTTCCACCCGCGCGCCGCCCGCGCCGCCATGGGCGCGACGTTCGCGCTGCCGCTGCTGGAGGGCGTCAGCCCCGCCGACCTCGCCACCCGCGAGGGCTTCGCCGTGCTGGCGGCGGTGCCGCGCGGCGGCGTGCCCCCCTGGGAGGCCGACCTGGCCCGGCCGCTGGTGCTGGCGCTCGGCAACGAGCGGGCGGGGCTCGGGTCCGCCCTGGAGGGCCTCGCGGACGGCCGCGAGCTGGTGCGGGTCACCATCCCCCAGGCCGCCGGCGCCGAGTCGCTGAACGTCGCCGCCGCGGGCGCCGCCCTCATGGCCGAGGCCCTGCGTCAGCGCGCGACGGCGTCGGATACCCTCGAAGGCCGATGAGCGAGCCCGACCTCACGGCGATCCAGGAGGAGGCGCTCGCGGCGATCGCCGGCGCGTCCGACCTCGCGGAGCTCGAGTCCGTGCGGGTGGCCCACACCGGCCGCCGCAGCGCGCTCGCGACCGTGCTCGCGTCGATCGGCTCCCTGCCGCCCGAGCGGCGCGGCGAGATGGGCAGGGCGGCCAACCTGGCCCGGCGCGCCGTCGAGGCGGCGCTGGAGGAGCGCACCGCGGCCCTCGAGGCCGAGGAGATGGGCGCCGCGCTCGAGCGCGACACCGCCGACGTCACGCTGCCGGGCGACCCGCACCCGCTCGGGGCGATCCACCCGATCACGCAGGTGCGCCAGGAGATGGAGGACATCCTCCTGGGACTGGGCTACCGGATCGCCGACGGCCCCGAGGTCGAGACCGAGTGGCACAACTTCACGGCGCTCAACACGCCCGCGGGACACCCCGCCCGGTCGCCCAGCGACACGTTCTTCATCCAGGGCCGCCCCGACCGGATGCTGCGCACGCAGACCTCCCCGGTGCAGGTGCGCGAGATGCAGCGCTCCGAGCCGCCGATCTACCTCATCGCGCCCGGCGCCGTGTACCGCCGCGACGACATCGACGCCACCCACAGCCCGATGTTCCACCAGATGGAGGGCCTCGCGGTGGACGAGGGCCTGACCCTGGCCCACCTCAAGGGCACGATGCTCCACTTCTTCCGGGAGCTGCTCGGCAGGGACCGGGAGATCCTGCTGCAACCGCACTTCTTCCCGTTCACCGAGCCCTCGGTGGACATCCAGGTCTCGTACACCGACAAGAACGGCCGGCCGGGGTGGCTGGAGCTGGCGGGCGCGGGGATGGTCGACCCGAACGTGCTGACGTCCTGCGGCATCGACCCGGAGCGCTACACCGGGTTCGCGTTCGGCTGCGGGCTGGACCGCATCGCGATGATCCGCTTCGGGGTGCCCGACCTGCGCCTCTTCTTCGAGAACGACCTGCGTTTCCTGGAGCAGTTCGCGTGAGGGTGCCGCTGTCGTGGCTGCGCGACGTCGTCGACCCCGGCCTGCCGGCCGAGGAGCTGGCGCGGAGCCTGTCGGGGAGCGGGACGCTGGTCGAGGCGATCCACCGCACGGGCGTCCCGGACACGAACGGCAACCTGGGGTCGTTCCGGGTCGGGAGGGTCCTCTCCGCCGAGCAGCACCCCAACGCCGACCGGCTGCGCGTCTGCAGCGTCGACCTGGGAGATCTGGCACCCGCTCGCATCGTCTGCGGCGCCCCGAACGTCGCGGCCGGCCAGACGGTGGCGGTGGCGCTGCCGGGCGCGCTGCTGCCGGGGGCGGAGAAGCCGCTCGGCGTGGCGAAGCTGCGCGGCGTCGAGAGCCGGGGGATGATCCTGTCCGCCCGCGAGCTCGGGCTGGGCGACGACCACTCCGGGATCATGGAGCTGGCCGAGGGACCGGCGCCGGGAACGCCGCTGGCAGAGGTGCTGCCGCTCGCCGAGACGGTCCTCGAGCTGGAGATCACCTCCAACCGGCCCGACTGCCTCGCCCTGTACGGGGTGGCCCGCGAGGTGCACGCCGTGACCGGCGCGCCGCTGGCGCCCCTCGACGAGTCGGACCCGCCGGCGGAGGGGGACGGCGACGTCCGCGACCACGCGTCCGTCGAGGTCCGCGCTCCGGACCTGTGCCCGCGCTACATGGCCCGCGTGTTCCTGGACGTGCGCGTGGGCCCGTCGCCCGGCTGGCTGGCGCGGCGCCTGGAGGCCGCCGGGATGCGGGCGATCAACAACGTGGTCGACGTGACCAACTACGTGATGCTGCTCACCGGGCAGCCGCTCCACGCGTTCGACCTCGACCGGCTCGCCGGGCGCGCCGTCGTCGCGCGGCGGGCGGGGGACGGCGAGCGGATCGTGACCCTCGACGGCCAGGAGCGCGTGCTCGACGCGTCGATGCTCGCGATCGCCGACGCGGAGCGCCCCGCCGTGATCGCCGGGATCTTCGGCGCCGAGTTCGCCGAGGTCCACGACGGCACCACCCGCGTGCTGCTGGAGGCGGCGAGCTTCGACGGCCCCACGATCCTCGACACGTCCCTGCGGCTCGGGCTGCGCAGCGAGTCGAGCGGGCGCTTCGAGAAGGGGCTGCCACGGGAGCTGCCGGCGCGCGGCATGTCGGTGGCGTCGCGGATGCTGGTGGAGCTGGTGGGCGCGGCGATGGTCCCCGGCACCATCGACGTCGGCGAGCCGGCGCCGCCGCGCGCGCCGGTGCGGATGCGCCACGCGCGCGTGCCGCGGATCCTGGGCGTGGAGGTCCCGGCCGAGGAGTCCGAGGCGATCCTGGGCCGCCTGGGGCTGGGCGTGACGCCCGACGGCGACGGCCTGATCGCCGAGATCCCGTACGAGCGCGCCTCCGACCTGACGCGCGAGATCGACCTGATCGAGGAGGTCGGGCGCATCCGCGGCCTCGGGGACATCCCGGCGCTGCTGCCGCGCCTGGCGGGCACCGGCCGCCTGACCCCGGCCCAGCAGCTGGAGCGTCGCCTCACGCGGCTCTGCGCCGACCTGGGGCTCAGCGAGGCGATCACCTACCGCCAGGTGCCGGAGGCCGACCTGGACCTGATGCGGATCGCCGACGACGACCCTCGCCGGGGCCTGGTGCGGATGGACCACCCGATGAGCGCCGAGATGGCGGTGATGCGCCGGTCGATGCTGCCGGGGCTCCTGCGCGCCGCCGCCCGCAACCAGGCCCACCAGATCGCCGACGGCGGCCTGTTCGAGATCGGGCGCACCTACGCGCCCCGGGAGGACGGCCTGGCCGACGAGCGGCCGTTCCTCGCCGCCGTGCGATGGGGCCGGGAGCGCACGGAGGGGTGGCGCGCCGACCCGCGGCCCGTCGACGTCTGGGCGGCCACCGGCCTCGCGACCGCCCTGGCGCGCGCCGCCGGCGTGCGCACCGAGACGCGGGCGAACGCCGCGCCCTACTTCCACCCCGTGCGCCAGGCGAGGCTCGTTGCCGGCGACGCGGTCGTCGGCTGGGCCGCGGAGATGCACCCGTTGGTGCTGCGCGCCTTCGACGTGGCCGCTCCGGTGGCCGCCGTGGTGCTCGACCTGGAGGCGCTCCTCGCGGCGCGTGGCTCGCCCGCGCAGTACGAGGACCTGCTGACCGTGCCGATGTCCACCCGCGACCTGGCGTTGGTGGTGGCCGAGACCGTGCCCGCCGCCGACCTGGTCGCCGCCGCCCGGCAGGCGGGCGCGCCGCTGGTGCGCGACGTGCGCGTGTTCGACCGCTACGCCGGCGCGCAGGTGGAGCCGGGCCACGTGAGCCTGGCGCTGCGCCTGTCGCTGGCCGACCCGGGGCGGACGCTCACCGACGACGAGATCGACGCGGTCGTCGCGCGGGTGCGCGACGCCCTGGCCGGGCGCGGCGCCCGGCTCAGGGGGTAGGCCGGTGCCGACCGTCCACGTGTTCGGCGCCGCGGGCTTCGCGGGCGCCCAGCTCACGGCCTACCTCGACGCGCACCCCACCTTCGACCTGGGCGTCATCACCGCCCGCGGCGACGCCGGGAAGCGGCTGGTGGACGTGGCCCCCCAGTACCGGGTGGAGCGGGTGCTGCAGGCGCCCGATGTCGCCTCGACCGCGACGGGCGACCTGGCGGCCGTCGCCTACCCCCACGCCGAGGCCGCCGCCCTGGTGTCGGAGCTGGTGGACCGGGGCGTGCGGGTGCTCGACGTCTCGGCCGACCACCGCCTGCGCGACGGCGACCTCTACCCGCCGGTGTACGGGTTCACCCACCCGCGGCCTGATCTGCTGGCCGAGGCGGTGTACGGGCTGCCGGAGCGCTACCGCGACCAGATCGCGGAGGCACGCGTGGTCGCCAACCCCGGCTGCTTCCCGGAGGCCTCGATCCTGGCCCTGTTGCCGTTGGAGGGGCACCTGGAGGACGTGGTCATCGACTCCAAGAGCGGCGTCAGCGGCGCGGGCCGCACGCCGACCGAGGCGGTCCACTACTCATCGGCCGCCGACAACGTGAGCCCGTACAAGGTGTACGCGCACCGGCACACGCCCGAGATCGAGCAGGAGCTCGGCGTGCCCGTCACGTTCACGCCGCATCTGGTCCCGGTCGACCGGGGGCTGCTGTCCACCTGCTACGCCCGGGTGGTGGGCATGGACGTGCCGCACCAGGACGACCTGCTGCAGCGGTACGCCGACCGCTACGCCGGCCACCCCTTCGTGGAGGTGGTGGAGCGGCCGCCGGGGATGCGCGCCGTGCAGCGCACCAACTTCGCGCAGGTGTGCCCGATGGCCGACCCCCGCGGCGGGCGGGTCACCGCGTTCGGGGTGATCGACAACCTCGGCAAGGGCGCCGCCGGGCAGGCCGTCCAGAACCTGAACATCATGGCCGGGCTGCCGGAGACGGAGGGTCTGCTCTGAACCCGGTGGCGCGCGCGGACTGGCTGCGGGCGCCGGAGGGTCTCGAGCCCGTGCCGGGCGGCTCGGTCACCACGCCGGCGGGCTTCCGCGCGGCCGGCATCGCGTGCGGGCTGAAGCCGTCGGGGTTGAGGGACGTCGGCGTGCTCGTGGCCGACGGGCCGACCGCCTCGGCGATGGTGGACACCACCAGCGCCCTTCCGTCGGCGCCGGTCGTCCGCAACCGCGGCCTCGACCGCAGCCGCCTGAGGGCGGTGGTGGTGAACGCGGGCAAGGCGAACGCGGCCACGGGGTCGCCGGGCCTCGACGACGCCCACGCCATGGCGGCCCGCGCCGCCGCCGGCCTCGGCCTGGATCCGGGCGAGGTGGCGGTGTGCAGCACCGGCACGATCGGCGAGCGCCTGGACATGGGGATCGCCGGCCCGGGGATCGACGCGGCCGTCGCCGGGCTGTCCCGCGACGGCGGCGCCGACTTCGGGGACGCGATCTGCACCACCGACCGGGCGCCGAAGGGCGGCGCGTTCCGCCTCGCGCTGCCCGGCGGGGGCGAGGTCGCGATCGGCGCGGCGGCCAAGGGGGCCGGGATGATCCGGCCCGACATGGCGACGATGCTCGCCTACGTCACGACCGACGCGGCCGTCGACCCCGCCGAGCTGCGGCGGATGACCGCCGAGGCCGCGCGGGTCTCGTTCAACCGGATCAGCGTCGACGCCCAGATGAGCCCGTCGGACACGCTGCTGGTGTTCGCCGGCGGGCGGGGCGCGCCGCTGGCCGGCGCCGATCGCGACCGTCTCGCGGACACCCTCGCCTGCGTGTGCCGCTGGCTCGCGGTGCAGATGGTGAAGGACGGCGAGGGGGCCGAGCACGCGGTGCGCGTCCTGGTCCGCGGCGCACGCGACGACGGGGAGGCCGAGCGGGTGGCGCGGGCGGTGGGGGAGTCGAGCCTCGTGAAGACGGCCGTCTTCGGCCGCGACCCCCACTGGGGCAGGATCTCGCAGGCGGTGGGGCAGGCCCTGGCCGGCGCGCCGGGCGACGTGCGCGAGCCGGAGGTGACGGTCGACGGCGTCCCGTTCGCCGACCCCCGGGCGATCGACGTCCTGGGCCTGGACGAGTACGACCTGGAGGTGGGGCTCGGCCGCGGCGACGGCGCGGCCGAGCTGTGGGCCTCGGACCTGGGCCACGCCTACGTGACCCTGAACGCCGAGTACCACACCTAGCCGGTCAGGCGTCGAGGAAGAACTCCATCCCGTAGCGCGGCGCGGCCTCGGCGTAGCGGCGGCCGACCTCCTCGATGTTGTCCGGGCAGGCGGCGGAGAGGTCGTGCGCCCGCTCCAGGGTCTCCTCGAAGAACCGCTCGATGCCCGACGGCGTGAACGTCAGGATCATCGTGACCGGCGCGTCGGAGAAGTTGCGGAAGCAGTGGAGGACGCCGCGCGGGACGTTCACGAAGCTGCCGGGGCCGGCGACGATGCGCTCGTCGCCGAGGCGGAACGTCGGGGTGCCCTCCAGGACGTAGAACGTCTCGTCCTCGGTGCTGTGGACGTGCGGCGGCGGCCCGCCGTCGGGCGGCACGACCGCCAGCATCGAGAAGTACCGGCCGCCGGACTCCTCGCCCGTGACGAGGAACGTGTAGAGGTCGCCGGGACCCCAGTAGGAGCGGCCCGCGCCGTGGGGCCGGTGGAACGCGGGGTGTGGGGCGGTGAGCATCGCGGTCATGGGAGGTCGCCTCCTCTCGGGTGCCGACCGGCGAAGGTGGTACGCTCCGCATCAGTCGTCAACGCAAAAGTTGAAGTGCGTTTAGTTGCAAGACGGACTTTCTGACAACGGGCGGGAGCTGTCAAGCCCCGACCACGAGGCGCTGGTGGCGTGGCGTGTGTTCTTCGAGTGCGCGCTGGCCCTGCCGGACATCCTCGACGCCGAGCTCCAGGCGGCCGGCGGCCTGTCCTTCCGGTGGTATGACGTGCTGGTGCACCTGGAGGAGTCGGGCGGCGGCGCGCCGATGACCGAGATCGCCAACCGGATCCTGGCGAGCAAGAGCGGCCT
>DASSBX010000240.1:0-5939 GCA_035698305.1 Miltoncostaeaceae bacterium
CGCGGCGGGCGCGCAGCACCATCCCGGCCGGCTCCTCGGGGCGGCCCGCGAAGTACGCCGCGGCGCGACAACCGGTCGCGGCGATCAGGACCTCCAGAGCCTCGTCGAGCGCCGCGCCGACGCCCCCGCCCGCACCCGCCGCGCCCACGAGCGACGCGATCCCGGCGATCGCGTCCCGCGGGTCCCGCGTCACCGGATCAGCGCCTGCCTGATGCCGATCGCGACGGCCTGGGTGCGGTGCTCGGCCTCGAGCTTCGCGAGGATGTGCTTCACGTGCGTCTTGACCGTCTCGACGCTGACCACGAGGCGCTCCGACACCTCGCGGTTGGAGTTGCCGTCGGCGAGCATCTGGAGGATCTCGCGTTCGCGGGCGCTCAGCACGCCTCCGGGGCGCGGCCGCGCGAACTGGCGCAGGAAGTCGGGGCGCAGGCGCTCGTCGATGTAGGGGTCGCCCGCGACCACCTGACGGATCGCCTCGACCACCACGCCGCTCTCGGAGTCCTTCAGCACGAAGCCCTGAGCGCCGGCGTCGAGGGCCTCCCACAGCAGGTCCTGCTCGGAGTGCGCGGTGAACATCACGACCCGCACGTCGGGGTGGTCCTGCGCGATCCGGGCGGCCGCGGCGACCCCGCCGATCCCGGGCATGCGGGCGTCCATCAGCACCACCTCGGGGCGGCGCTTGGCGACCAGCTCCAGGGCGGCCTCCCCGGAGGCGGCCTCGCCGACCACGAGCATGTCGGGCGGCTGGGACAGGACGCGCCGGAGGCCCTCGCGCACGATGGCGTGATCGTCGGCGACGAGGCAGCTGATCCGCCGGCCGCCGTCCTGCTGCGCTGTGCCCGGCACCGTCGTCACCGCCGACCCTCCACGGCCCCGCTCGTGAACTGCAGTGGGCGATCCTGGATTCGAACCAGGGACCTCATCCTTATCAGAGATGCGCTCTAACCGACTGAGCTAATCGCCCTCGCCCCCGTGGGTCGGGGGAGGGTATCAACCGCGCGGAGCGGGCAACAAGTGGGGCCTGACGCGGCCGCCGGGCCCGCGGCGGGACCGGGGGTATGATGGGCGGGTGCCCGCCCGACCGGCGCCGGATGGGAGGCTTGCCGTGCAGGAGATGGTCATCTATGGGGTCAGCTTCGACATGGTCGGCAAGCAGCCGATCGTGCTCCTCAAGACCGTCTCCGGCAACAAGTTCCTCCCCATCTGGATCGGTCACGCGGAGGCCGCCGCGATCCTGATGAAGCTGCAGGGCGCCGAGACGCCCCGGCCGATGACCCACGACCTGCTGAACGACGTGGTCTCGGAGCTCAGCGCCGAGATCGCGAAGATCACGGTCACCGAGCTGCGCGAGAACACCTTCTACGCGCTCATCACACTCCGGGCCGCCGCGTCCGAGATCGAGATCGACTCCCGTCCCAGCGACGCCCTGGCGCTCGCGGTGCGCAGCAACGCCCCGATCTTCGCCGCCGACAAGGTGATCGAGGAGAGCGGCATCGAGTTCGAGCACGAGGTCGAGGACACCGACGAGGTGGTCGAGAAGTTCAAGGAGTTCCTCGAGCAGGTCTCGCCGGACGACTTCCTGACCGACGGCTGAGCCGCCGGGCTACCCCTCGGTCTCGCGCTTGGTGAGCTCGAGGACGTGGCCGTAGATCTCGTGGAGGCCCCGCTCGCTGAGCGGCCCGCGGTTGGCCCCGGTCATGTACCGGTGCATCCACTCCTCGCGGGCGGGGTCCACGAAGTCCATCCCCTGCGCCGTCTTGTACGCGCGCAGGCGCGCCACCAGCTCGAGCCGGGCGTTCACGGCCTGGAGCAGCTTCAGGTCGTTGTCCATGATCGCGTCGCGCATCTGGCGGACCACGGCGTCGACGGAGGGGTCGTGCACCGACCCGACGCTAGCAGGGCGGTGGCGTCGCCTGGTCGCATCGACCGGCCCTGGCTAACCTTGGGGCCGCACATCCCGCCCGCGAGGTCGCCGTGTTCGACATCTCACCGATCCAGATCCTGATCGTCCTGGTCATCGCGCTGCTCGTGTTCGGCCCGAAGCGCCTGCCGGAGATGGGCAAGTCCATCGGCCGGGGAATCCGCGAGTTCAAGGGCGCGATGCTCGACGACGACGAGCCGCGCCGCGCGCCGGCGCCGCGGGCCGACGATCCCGCCCCGGCGTCCCCGGCGGCGACCGCCGCGACGGTTGCCGCCGCTGACGACGACGTCCTGGACGGGGTGGTGGTCCCGGGTGACGCCCCGCCGCGCCCGGACGACCGCACCACCGCCCCCTAGCCGCCTGGCGCGTGCCCATCCTCGGTGACCGCCGCCTGCGTCGCGCGGGGCGGGAGGAGCGGCTGAGCGTCGTCGACCACCTCGACGAGCTCCGCAACCGGCTCATCGTGTCGGCGCTCACCCTCGTGGTGGCGTTCGCCGTCTGCTACGGGTTCCACGAGCAGCTCATCGACCTGCTCGAGCAGCCCCTGCCGCAGCGGTTCCAGGACAGCGGCCTGATCACCCTGTCGCCGACGGAGCCGTTCTTCACGACCCTGAAGGTCTGCTTCTGGGCAGCGATCCTCCTGGCGCTGCCGGTGTGGCTGTACCAGGCGTACGCGTTCGTGATCCCGGCCGTGCAGGACCAGTCGCGCCGCCGGATGCTGCTGATCGTGGCGGGGGTCTCCGGCCTGTTCCTGGCGGGGGTCGCCTTCGGCTTCTTCGTGGTGCTGCCGGTCGCCCTGAACTTCCTGCTCGACTTCGGCGGCGACGCCTTCCAGACCCAGGTGCGCGCGGGCGAGTACTTCAGCTTCGCCACCACCCTGATGCTCGGCTCGGGGATCATGTTCGAGGTGCCCATCGCGATGGTGGCCCTGGCGCGGATCGGCGTGACCACCGCCGACTTCTACGTGCGCCAGTGGCGGGTCGCGATCGTCGCGATCGCCGCGATCGCGGCGGTGCTGCCGGGCGGCGACCCCTTCTCGATGCTGCTGCTGATGATCCCGCAGATCGGGCTGTACGCGGTCGGGATCCTGCTGGCCAAGAGGTTCGGCGGCCCGCCGCTGTGGGCCCGCGACGCGTGGGCGACCGCCGAGGACGACCTGGAGGACGCGCCGCCCCCCAGCGCCGCCTCGTCGTGATCGTCAGCCTGGACCGACCTCCGCGGCGGAGAGGAACGCCCGCTCCCCGTCCGCGACGACGCGCGCCTCGCCGGTCACCGTGACCGTCGCGGTCGTGCGGAGACCCTCCGAGCTGCTGCCGGCGGCGAGCTCGAGGGGTCCGGGCTCCATCACGACCTCGCCCGACATCCCGGTGTCGGCGAGCACGCTCACCGGCACGGCGAACTCCGCCTCCTTCGTCTCGCCCGGCGCGAGGTGGACACGCGTGAAGCCCACGAGCTGCTGTGCCGGCAGGGTCACCCCGGTCGCGGTGTCGGCGGCGTAGAGCTGGACGATCTCGGTGCCGGCCCGTCCGCCCGAGTTCGTCACCGCCAGCGAGGCGAGGATCTCGCCGCCGACATCGACGGTCGAGTCCGCGAGACGGAGGTCGCCGTAGTCGAACGTCGTGTCGCTGAGCCCGTGTCCGAACGGGAACAGGGGCGTCGAGGGCATGTCGAGGTAGCGCCGGTGGATGTCGGCGGCGGTGCGGCGGTAGCCGCTGCCCCAGCGCTGGCCGTGGTGGATCGGGATCTGGCCGGCGTGCCGCGGGATCGTGACGGGGAGCTTGCCGCTCGGGTTCGTGACCCCGAAGAGGGCATCGGCGAGGGCGGCGCCCTGGTGCGGACCGCCGTAGTAGCAGGTGAGGATGGCGGGCAGTCCGTCGACGACCGCGGCGAGGCCCTGCGGCCGCGCCATCGCGACGACGGCCACGGTCGGCGTGCCGGCGCCGAGCACCGCCTCGACGAGCGCGACCTGCTGCCGGGGGAGGTCGATGTCCGCGGTGTCGCCACCCTCCTTCTCGGTGAGGTCGTCCCCGTACCACCCCGCCTTGCCGCCGCTCGACGCGACGAGCTGGCGGGTGTGCGCCCAGCCGATGCCGTTGTCGTCGGAGACGACCGTGCCGGTGAAGCCCATCCGGTCGCGCAGCAGGTCCGTCAGCACCGCGCGGCTCGTATGGACGGGCTCCCCCTCGAACTCGGAGTACGTGGCCATCACGCCGGCCAGCCCCGCGAGCCGGATGGCCGCCTCGAAGGGGCGGCAGTACACATCGCGGAGCTCGCGGGGCCGACGGCGATCGCCGCCATGTTCTGGCCGCCCTCGGTCTGCGCGTAGCCGATGAAGTGCTTCGCGCAGGCGATCACTCCCTCGCGAAGGTCGGCCCCCTGCATGCCGCGCGTGAAGGCGACGCTCAGCGCACCGACGAGGTGCGGATCCTCCCCGTATGTCTCCGTGACCCGCCCCCAGCGCGCGTCCCGCGCCACGTCCATGACGGGCGCGAGGGCGTGGAGCAGGCCGACCGCCCGCATCTGGCGGCGCATGGGGTCCGCCATCTCCTGCACAGCGACCGGATCCCCGGTCGCCGCCAGCGCGACCGGCGTGGGAAAGGCGGTGAAGCCCGCGGCGACCACCCCGTTGAGCGCCTCGTCGTGGAAGATGGCCGGGATGCCGAGCCGGGTCTCCGCGACGTGGCCGATGCCGTGCGCCAGGCGATGCTCGAGTTGATCGCGCAGCGGCCCCTCCCGGCCGATCAGCGCGAGGGGCACCACGCTCGTGAGCTGCATCGCCTTCTCCTCGAGCGTCATCCGGCCCAGCAGCTCGTCGGCGCAGCGCAGCGGCGTCTCCGTCAGGGTCATGTCACCCCCTCCTGCGCGGTCATTCTCCAGTGAGGCGAACGGCCCGGGGACGGGGTTGTCACGCGCTGGGGCGGCCCTCAGTCGCGCAGGTGGCGCCCGGTGAGGCGCAGGAACACGTCCTCCAGCCCCGCCGCCCGCGCGGCCCGCAGCTGCGAGGGGACCCCAGCCGCCCGGATCCGCGCGTGGAGGTCCTCGGCGTCGTCGCCGAACACGATCAGCAGGTCGCCGTCGCGCTCGTGCCCGCGGGCGGCGCCGTCGACCGCCGCGAGCGCCCGCGCGGCGTCGCCGGGGGCCACCAGAACCTCCAGCACCTGACGTCCCGCCTCGGCCTCGACGAGGCCCGCCGGCGACCCCGTCCGGACGATCCGGCCGTGGTCCATCACCACCAGGCGGTCGCAGAGCTGCGCCGCCTCGTCCATGTAGTGCGTCGTGAGCACCAGGGTGGCCCCGCCGCTGCGCAGCAGCCGCAGCCGCTCCCACACGGCGTGACGGGCCTGGGGGTCGAGGCCGGTGGTGGGCTCGTCCAGCAGCACCAGCCGCGGGCGGTTGATCAGCGCGCGCGCGATCTGGAGGCGGCGGCGCATCCCGCCCGACAGGCGGTCGACGTCGTCGTCGCGGCGATCGCCGAGCGCCATCAGGTCCAGGAGCTCGTCGGCGCGCCGCCCCGCCTCGTCGCGGGCGATCGCGAAGTAGCGGGCGAAGACCAGCAGGTTCTCGCGGACGGTGAGCTCCAGGTCGAGCGTCGTCTCCTGGGCCACCACCCCCAGCATCCGCTTCAGCTCCCGCGGGCGCTCGTCCGGGTCGATGCCGAGCACGCGCAGGTCGCCGCCGTCGCGGGGGGCGAGGCACGAGAGCATCCGCATGGTGCTGCTCTTGCCGGCCCCGTTCGGGCCGAGGAAGCCGAAGCACTCCCCCGGGGCCACCTCGACGTCGATGCCGTCGACCGCGACGAAGTCGCCGTAGCGCTTCACGAGCCCCCGCGCGGCGACGGCCGGGGCGGGGGGCTCAGCCGGCGAGCGGGACCTCCCGGCCCATGGCGGCGAGGGTCAGGCGCAGGCCCTCCTCCAGCTCCACCGTCGGCTCCCACCCCAGCAACTCACGCGCCAGGGTGATGTCGGGCCGACGCACCGTCGGGTCATCCTGCGGCAACGCCTCATAGACGACCTCCGAG
>DASSBX010000241.1:0-3760 GCA_035698305.1 Miltoncostaeaceae bacterium
TCGACCCCCGCGAGCAGGAGGCCTGAGGCGACCAGCACCAGCAGCACCGGCTGGTGGAGCAGGTAGATCGGCAGGGCGTGGCGTCCCGGTGCGCCCAGCGCGCGCGCGTACCGCGGCTCCGGCAACCGCTCGCCCCACGGCCCTCGGCGGCCCTCCGGGTACAGCGCACGCCCCACGGCGAGCCCGATCAGCACCAGCCCGATCCACGGCAGCAGCGGATACCAGTCCACCGCCCCGTCGTGCGGGTTCACGCCCAGCACCAGCAGGCCGGGGAACTGCGCGGACACGTTGTCGTCGAGCCAGAGCCCGGCCGCGACCGCGGCGACCCCGAGCGGCACGTTCCACCAGCCGAGCGGCAGCAGCAGCGGCCCGATGACCATCGCCGTGGCGATGCAGTGGAGGATCCCGAAGCGGACGTAGTCGTCGCCCAGGGCGATCAGGGTGACCACGCTCACGAGAAGGGCGGCGGCGGCCACCTGGGCCGCCCTGCGCAGGTGGCGGCGGTAGAGCGGCCACCCGCGCAGCCCGCGGGCTCGGCCGCGGGCGTTGGAGATCGCCAGGCTCACCCCCACCACGAACAGGAACGTCGACCCGCACGCCACCTGGAGCGCCTGCCACCCCCCGTTGAACGGGTCGATGTCGACGGTGGGCGCCAGCTGGAAGACGTCGTAGGCCGAGTGGTAGACGACCATCATCAGGATCGCCGCCGTCCGCAGCGCGTCGACCTCCCACAGCCGGCCGGGGGCCGCCGCCCGCGCCGTCATCCCCCCGCGACCAGCCCCCGCAGGTCCGCGACGACCGCCGGGTGGCCGGCGATGACGCCGTCCAGCGCCGAGTCCTCCACCGCCCCGCCCGCCTCGCGCACGATCATCTCCCCGGCGGCCCGGTCCCACGGCTTCAGGCCCGTCTCGAAGTAGCCGTCGAAGCGGCCCGCCGCGACCCAGCAGAGGTCGAGGGCGGCGGCCCCGAAGCGGCGGACGTCGCGCACCGCGGGCAGCACCGCCGTGAGGAGCCGCGCCTGCCGGGCGCGGGCCTCGGCGGTGTACTCGAAGCCGGTCGCCACCAGGGCCTCCGACAGCGGCGGCGGCGGGCGCACCGCGATCGGCCGGCCGTCCAGGCGCGCGCCGGCGCCTCGCGCCGCGGTGAACGTCTCGCCGCGGTTCGGGTCGTGGACCACCCCCACGAGGCCGCCCTCGTCGTCGTACGCCGCGACGCTCACGCACCAGTGCGGCACGCCCCACAGGAAGTTGATCGTGCCGTCGAGGGGGTCGACGTACCACCGCACCCCCGAGCCGCCGTCCGCGGCCGCCCCCTCCTCGGCCACCAGCGCGTCACGGGGACGCGCGTCGAGGATCGCGCGCGCGATGAGCTCCTCGGCGGCGCGGTCGGCGTCGCTCACCAGGTCGGTGCGGCTGGACTTCGCGCTCAGGCCGGTGGCGGGGCCGCGCGAGCGCTCCAGCAGCAGGGCCCCCGCGGGGAGCGCCGCGGCGAGCGCGACCTCCAGCAGCTCCGCGCTCACCCCAGGTGCTCCACCACGGCGGGCAGCACCTCGGCGGGCGCCTCCAGGTGCGGGAAGTGGCCGACGTCCGGCAGGCGCAGCATCCGGGCGCCGGGGAGGACGCTCACCAGGCGCAGGGCGCCCTCGACCGGGGTCACCCGGTCCCGGTCGCCCGCCACCACCAGCGCGGGCTGCGACACCCGCGGCGCGAGCGGGCGCACGTCGAACGCCATCGCGCTCGCCGCCCAGTCGGCCATCGCGCGCACGTCGGCGCTCGCCAGGCGGCCGGAGGCCAGCTCCAGCAGCGCCGCCATCCCCGGGTCGCCGGCCACCCGCTCGGGGTGCGCCAGCGCCGAGAGGAACGCCTGGCGGCGGCGCTCCGGGTCGCGGCGCAGGCGGGCGATCGCGAGGCGCCCCAGGGGCCGGCCCACCAGCGGCAGCTGGAGCACGTCCGCGACCCGCCGCGGGGGGAACCGGCGGCGCCTGGCCACCACCCACGGCGAGATGAGCGTCACCCGGCGGACGCGGCCGGGGCGCCCGGCGGCGAGGATCACCGCCACCTGGGTGCCGAGCGAGTGCGCGACGAGGTCGACCGGCGCGTGCCGCTCCACGAGCGGGCCCAGGGCCTCGGCGAGAGCGGCCGGGGTGGTGCGGCGCAGCCGCCCGCCCGCGCCGGAGCCGGGCAGGTCGGGAGCCACCACGCGGTGCCCCGCGTCCGCCAGCGCCCGCGGCAGGGACCCCCACCCCTCCTTGAAGCCGTTGAGGCCGTGGACGAGCAGCACGGCGGGGCCATCGCCGAGCTCGGTGGTGACGACGTCGGACACCCCGAGGACCATACGGGGTCGGGTGGGATACCCTTCCGCCGTGGCCACCCACCTGGAACTCGTCGCGCCCCGGGGCTATTGCGCAGGCGTCGACCGCGCGATCGAGACCGTCGAGCGCATGCTCGAGGAGCTCGGCCCGCCCGTGTACGTGCGCGGCGAGATCGTGCACAACAAGCACGTGGTGGAGTCGCTCGCGGCGAAGGGCGCCGTGTTCGTGGTCAGCGAGTCCGAGGTGCCGGTCGGCGAGACGATCATCCTGTCCGCGCACGGCGTGTCCCCCGAGGTGCGGCGCGTCTGCCAGGAGCGCGACCTGCGCGTGATCGACGCCACCTGCCCGCTCGTGTCGAAGGTGCACGCCGAGGTGCGCCGCTACGCCGCCCGCGGCGCGACGGTGCTGCTGGTGGGCCACGGCGACCACGATGAGGTCATCGGCACCCGCGGAGAGGCCCCCGACGCGGTGATCCTGGTCGAGAGCGTGGAGGACGCCGAGACCGTCGAGGTCGCCGACCCCGACCGCGTGGCGCTCACCACCCAGACGACGCTCTCGATCGACGACACCACCGAGATCGTCGGCGTCCTGAAACGGCGCTTCCCCGCGCTGATGGGCCCGAAGTCGAGCGACATCTGCTACGCCACCCAGAACCGCCAGGACGCCGTCCGCGAGACGGTCCGGGCGGGCGCCGACCTGGTGCTGGTGGTGGGCTCCAAGAACTCCTCCAACTCGAACCGGATGGTCGAGGTGGCCGAGGCGTCGGGCGCCGAGTCGCACCTGATCGACAACGTGTCCGAGCTCGACCCCTCCTGGCTCGACGGCAAGCGCCACGTGGCCCTGACCGCCGGCGCGTCGGCGCCCGAGGTGCTGGTGCAGGAGGTGGCGGAGGCGCTGACGGAGGCGGGCTACTCCCGCGGCGGCGAGGAGGAGCCGTCGGCGGAGGGCGTGTTCTTCTCGCTGCCCCCGGGGGCGCGGCAGAAGGCGTAGCACCGCGACGCCCCTCTCCCGGGGGCGTTGCACGCCGGCTCAGGCGGCGTTGCAGACCGGCCGATGGGTGTTGAGGCGCCCCCGGCCGCTCTCCACAGTGGGCGGGCCCTCCCCCGATGCCGTCCGCCCACCCCCGCACGCGGCTGCTCGCCGCCCTCGTCGCCGTCGTGGCCGCCGCATGCGCGCTCGGGGCCGGTCCCGCCGCCGGCGCGGGGACGATCGCGGGCACGAAGGCCCAGATCGCCGACCTGGGGCGCGAGGTCGCCCTGCTCGACATCAGGATGGGCGAGGCGATCCAGGCGAACAACCAGGCGGTCGACCGCCTGGAGGCCGCCCAGGACCTGCTCGCGTCGACCCGCCGGGAGCTGGCGGGCGCCCGCCGCGACCTGGAGCGCTCCCGCGAGATGCTGTCCGACCGGGTGGTGGCCCTCTACGTCAACGAGCCGCCGTCGTTCGTGG
>DASSBX010000242.1:0-3242 GCA_035698305.1 Miltoncostaeaceae bacterium
CCCTGGACGCCGACGCGGAAGGTGCTGCCGTAGGTCACGGTCTGCGGCGCGGACGTGACCACCGGGCGGGGCCCGGCGAAGAGGTACGGCGGGCTCCAGATCTGGGCGGTCCTGCTGCCGGCGGGGATGTGGGTGGGCGGGATGTCACGGTCGTCGCCCGCGGACGCCACCCGCCCGTCCGGCAGCAGCACCGACACCGAGTGGTAGGTGCGGGCGTCGTCCTCGTTCCCCACCTCCTCCCACGCGTCGGCCCCGGGGCGCAGCAGCTCCGCCCCGTAGACGGGCTCGGCGTAGAGGGTGTCGTCCTTGCGGCCGTAGCCGCCGCCGTTGGTGAAGACGCCGCCGTCGGGGAGCAGGACGGTGTTGAAGTGTGACCGGCCGGTGTTGAGCGACGGCGCCTCCCCCAGCTGCCAGCCGTCGTCCGGAGCGTCGAGGTCGAGCACCTCGGCCGTCCGCTTCGGCGGCTTCGCCTCCCCCGGGCCGGGGGCGGTGGCGCCGTCGGCGTCGCTGCCGCCGAGCAGCGTCACCCGCCTGGGCCCCTCCACCCCGGACGGCTCGATCCAGGCGGTCCCCCACGAGCGGTCCTCGGAGAGGCGCGGCTGACCGGTGTCCGGCGTGTCCACGACGTCCCGCCAGATCCAGGTGTCGGTGTCGATGACCGCCGAGTCGTACTTGTTGGGGCCGGCGACGAGCACCTTGTTGCCGCCCGCCCCGAGGACGGAGGTGCTGGGGAGCACGAACAGGTGCGGGTAGAGCGAGAGGGCCTGGTGGTCGGGCCACGGCTTCGGCTGGTTGGGGGCGCCCGGCGGCAGCCGGCTCACCACCGTGGTGGCGACGCCGCCCGGGGGCGTCGACGGGTCGAAGACCTCGACGTCGGGGTTGTTCACCATGAGCGGCGGCAGGTCGTCGCCGCCGTTGTCCCTCCCGCCGGTCTCGTCCCAGCCGCCGACGATCAGCACCCGCCCGTCCGGCAGCTCCACCAGGCTGGGGTACCAGCGGCCGCGGTCCATGTCCTGGTAGCGGGTCCACGTCTCGGTCCACGGGTCGAACGTCATGACCCACCTGCCGCCCTTGAAGCCGCTGCCCTCCCCCAGGGCGTCGGGAGAGGGGTACGCGAGGTTGCCCCCCACGACCAGCACGCGGCCGTCGGCGAGCTGCACGTGGCCGCCGCACCACAGGTTGGCGGGGCGGTCGGGACCGTCCGGCCAGTCCACGACCGGCGGCGGCACGGCGGTGAACGTGTTGGTGGCGGGGTCCCAGACGTGGGCGTTGCCCCCGTCGTACTCCTGCTCGGTCGGGTACTTGGGCTGGGAGATGAACAGCACCTTGCCCGTGGGCAGCACGATCGCGTGGATCGCGGTGGTCGGGATCTCCAGCAGCGGGCCCCAGAGGCCGTCCGCCTGCGCCGACTCAGAGGGCGTGAGGGCGCCCGCCGTCCGGGCGGCGGCGAAGGTGGCGGTGCCTGCGGGCGGCTCAGGGCAGAACGGCGAGTCGGCGGGGGCGGTGGCGCATGCCCGCAGGTCGGCGCGGGCGGCGGCGATCGCGGCGGGACCGGGCGGGCTGTGCGCCAGGTTGTGGTCGAAGCCGCCGCCCTCGATCTGGTTGAGGAACGCCTCCGGCGCGCCCACCGTGGTCGGCCGGTCGGCGGTGAGCGGGGCGACGCTGATGACGGCGGCGATCGCGCCCGCCGCCGCCGTCGCGGCGTAGAAGCGGCGGCGGATGAGCTTCGTGCTGGCCATCCCCGTCCCTATCGTCGGATGGCATGGCCGACCTGACCGGCGCGCGCCGCGCCACCGCCGAAGGGGTGATCGCGAGCGTCGCGGGCCCGGGCGCGACCCTGCGCGACGACCAGGCGACCGCCGTCGGGGCGCTGTGCGACGACGGGGCGCGCGTGCTCGTGGTCCAGGCGACCGGCTGGGGCAAGTCGGCGGTGTACTGGGCTGCGACGGCCGTCCGCCGCAGCGAGGGCGCCGGTCCGACGCTGGTGATCTCGCCGCTGCTGTCGCTGATGCGCGACCAGGTGGCGGCCGCGGAGCGTGCCGGCCTGCGGGCGGCGACGCTGAACTCGTCGAACGTCGAGGACTGGGCGCCGGTGGAGGCCGACCTGCTGGCCGGGACCCTCGACGTGGTGCTGGTGTCACCGGAGCGGCTCGCCAACCCGGGGTTCGGCGGGCGGGTGCTCGACGCCGTCGCGGGCCGCCTGGGGCTGCTGGTGATCGACGAGGCCCACGCGATCTCGGACTGGGGCCACGACTTCCGCCCGGATTACCGGCGGATCGCCGCCACGGTGGAGCGGCTCGCCCCGTCGACCCCGGTGCTCGCGACGACGGCGACGGCGAACGCGCGGGTGACCGAGGACGTCGCCGCGCAGCTGGGGTCGGACACGCTGGTGCTGCGCGGCCCGCTGGCGCGGAGCAGCCTGCAGCTGGCGGTGATCGACGGGCTGTCGCCGCTGGAGCGGTTCGCGTGGGTGGTGGAGCACCTCCCGGCGCTGCCGGGCTCGGGCATCGTCTACACGCTGACGAAGGCCGACGCCGAGCGGCTGACCGCCGCGATCGCCGGACACCACGGCGACGCGGTGCCGGTGGCGTCGTACACGGGCGACACGCCGGACAGGGAGGAGCGCGAGGCGGCGCTGCTGGCGAACCGGCTGAAGGCGCTGGTGGCGACGTCGGCGCTGGGGATGGGCTACGACAAGCCGGACCTCGGGTTCTGCGTGCACGTGGGCGCGCCGCCGTCGCCGGTGTCGTACTACCAGCAGGTCGGCCGCGCGGGGCGCGGGATCGAGCGGGCGCCGGTGGTGCTGCTGCACTCGGAGGCCGACGCAGGCGTGTGGGAGTACTTCGCGACGGCGACGATCCCGGATCCGGACCGGATGCGGCGCCTGCTGGACGCCCTGCCCCCGCGCGGGGAGGCGGGCGCGAGCGCCGTGGCGCTCGAGGCGCTGACGAGCATCCGCCGCTCGCGGGTGGACGGGATGCTGAAGCAGCTGGCGGTCGACGGCGCGGCGGAGCGCGGCGGCTCGGGCTGGGTGTCGTCGGGCGAGCCGTGGGTGTTCGCCGCCGACCACTACGCGGGCGTGGTGGCCACCCGCCGCCGGGAGGCCGACATCATGCGCCGCTACGTGCGGGGCGAGCGGTGCCTGATGCAGCTGCTCCAGGAGGCGCTGGACGACCCGACGGCCGCCCCGTGCGGCCGCTGCTCCGCGTGCCTGGGCCGCCTGCCCGACGGCGTGCCCGCCC
>DASSBX010000243.1:0-10678 GCA_035698305.1 Miltoncostaeaceae bacterium
CGCCGCCGGGCGGCTAGCCTGGCCGCGTGTCCATCCCCGTGCCGGCCGATCCGCTCGTCGTCGTGGTGGCGGCGCTCGTCGTCGCGGCCGTCCTGGCCGGGCTGCGGGGGCCGCGGGGCGGGTCCCGCCGGCGGGGCGCGCGCCGGGGCTCCGGCGGCGAGCACGTGCCGTGGGGCGGCGCCGGCGAGCCGTTCCATCCCCGCGACCGCGACCTGCGCGACCGGGCCCACGCGCGGGCCGAGGCCGCGCACCGGAGCAGCGGGGCCGGCACGCGCGACTCCCGCATGGACGAGCGGTACGGCGGGGACTTCGGGCCACCGCCGGGCGCCGCCTGAGCGTCCCTTCCGCCGCCGGCCCGCGCCCTTGCGCTCCGGGGCGATGTGTGGGCGTATGAGAGGCCATCGCATCCGAACGGGAGCGTGTGCCATGAGCATCGTCGTTCGCTTCACGCCCGCGGGTATGACGGCCGAGCAGTACCAGCAGGCCGTCCGCATGCTCGAGGACCAGGGGGCCTTCCCTCCGGAGGGTCTCGACTACCACGTCTGCTTCGGCACGGACGGGGATCTCCGGGTCAGTGAGATCTGGGACTCGGAGGAGCAGTTCGCGACGTTCGGCAAGCTGCTGACCCCCGTCCTCGCCGAGGCCGGGATCACGGCCGCCGAGCCCCCTGTCCACTTCGAGGTCCACAACGTCTTCAGGCGCTGACCGCGGTCAGTTCTGGATCGCCGCGAAGGCCAGGCAGGCGAGCAGCAGGAACACCGCCGTCGCCAGCGCGATCCGGTTCATGTAGGTGTGGCGCATCGCCCCTCCCCGGCGGGCCTCAGACCCAGTCGAAGCGTTCGGTGTGGATGCGGTCCGCCGGGACGCCGATGCCGACGAGCGCGGCCTCGACGGCGGCGAGCATCGGGGTCGGGCCGCAGGCGAAGCACTAGAACCGCCGGAGCCCCGCGGGCAGGTGGCGGGCGAGGATCTCCGCGTCGAGGTAGCCCGTCTCGCCCGTCCAGTCCGGCGGCGGCTGCTCGAGCACGTGCACCACGGTCAGGTCCAGCCGGCCGGCGAGCCCGTCGATGCGCCCGCGGAGGATGACGCTGTCCCAGCTGCGGTTGCCGGCGAACAGGACGACCGGGCGCGCGTCGCCGCGGTCGGCGAGGGTCTCCATCATGCTCAGGGCGGGCGCGATGCCGACGCCCCCGGCGATCAGGCAGAAGCCCGCGCCCTCGTGGTCGTCGATCGAGAACACGCCGTGGGGCCCGTCGAGGTAGGCCCGGGTCCCCGGCTCGAGGTCCGCGACCGCGGAGGTGAAGTCCCCGGCGGCCTTGATGGCCATCTCGACGCCGCCGTCCGTCTCGGCGCTCGAGCAGAACGAGAAGGGGTGGGACGTGACGGAGAACGGCGAGCGGCCGACCGTGAGCCAGGCGAACTGCCCGGGCGCGAAGCGCATGCCGTCGTGGCCGTCCGGGCGCAGGGTGAGCACCGTGGTGCGGTCGCGCTCCGGGTCGACGCGCGCGACCGTCCACGGCCGCCGGCGCATCCGCAGCGGGCGCAGCACGCGCACCCATACGAGCAGCCAGACGAACGCCGCCGTCATGACCGACCACAGGACCTGCTTCCAGAGGCTGTCGACGTAGTAGTCCACCAGCAGCACGTGGACGAGGGCCGCCACCACGGCCACGACCGCCAGCACGGCGTGGAGGACCTGCCACACCTCGTACGACAGCCGCAGCCGGCGACGCCAGATGGAGGTCGCGACGAGGACCGCGACGGCGCCCGCCGCGACCCCGCCGAACCAGACCCGCGCGGGCGTCCCGCCCGAGCTGAACGCCTGGCCCGGGTCGGCGGAGAGCGCCACGTGGATCGCCACGAAGGCCAGGCCGACGTACCCGATCTGCCGGTGGAAGTCGATGACCGCGTCCGTGCCGAAGGGCTCCGCCACGGGCTTCACCCGGGCCACCAGGGCGAACTCGATCCCCATCAGCGCCAGCCCCACGAAGCCGAGCGCGACGGAGAAGTCCGTCCAGAACCCCTGCCCCGGCTGGTCCGTGCTCATGAGGGCGAACGCCAGCGGCGCCACACAGATCCCGACGAGCACCCCGAGCCACGCGATGCCGCGCACCACCGCCGTCATGCAGTCGTGGCTCCGCGCACAGGCACTCCCGGTCGGCTGCGCGGCGCCAGTCTATGCCCGGCGCCGATCGTGATCGCGGTCCGGACGGGCACGTCGGGACCGTGAGCCCCGAGCCCGAGCGCACGCCCCCCGCGTCACGCGGGGACCGGTGCGGCGGCGCGCGGGCCCGCCTGGCCGGATCCCGATGGGGACGGTGGGAGTCGAACCCACACGGGGTTTCCCCCAGAGGTGTTTGAGACCTCCGCGTCTGCCGTTCCGCCACGTCCCCCGGGGGCGAGTGTAGGTCACCGCGCGTAGGATCGAGACCGTGAGTGCCGAGCACCTCGCGGAGGGGATCCCCGCGCCAGGCGACGCCCTGGTCATCGTCGACGTCCAGGAGGACTTCGTCAGCGGCTCGCTGGCGGTCCGGGACGGCGCGGAGGTGATCCCGCCGCTCAACCGGGCGGCCGAGGTGTTCGCGGAGCGCGGCCTGCCGGTGTTCGCCACCCGCGACTGGCACCCCGAGGACCACGTCTCGTTCGAGCAGCAGGGCGGGCCGTGGCCGCCGCACAGCGTGCAGGGGACCCCCGGGGCCGAGCCGGCGGAGGGGCTGGTGCTCCCGCCCGGGACGGTCGGAATCGACAAGGCGACGACGGCCGAGATGGACGCCTACTCGGGGTTCTCCGGCACATCGCTCGCGGACGACCTGCGCGCGAAGGGCGTCCGCCGGGTGGTGGTGGGCGGCCTGACGACGGACTACTGCGTGCTCAACACGGTCACGGACGCGCTGTCGGAGGGGTTCGAGGCCGTGGTCCTGGAGGACGCGATCCGGCCGGTCGACGCCCAGCCCGGCGACGGGGCGCGCGCCGAGGACGCGATGCGGCGGGCCGGGGCCCGGTTCACGACCGTGGACGCGCTCGACTCCTGAGCCCCGGCCGGGGTGTGGCCGGCGGGACCCAAGGGTGGCTTGCCGGTCGCCGCGGCGCGGGACGACGCTCGACGGGCGGGCGCTCCGCGAGCGAGGAGGATGAGGTGTCGGCGTATCCGATGGACGACGACCGCGTGGTCGGCGACGGCGGCGGGGTCACCATCTACCAGCGGCCCGACGGGAGCCGGTACGCCCTGGACCCGCAGGGCCGGGGCCACGAGCTGTGCTTCGGGGAGGGGGCGATCGGCCCGGCGCGGTTCGACGCGCGCGAGCGCGCCGACGGCGTGTGGCCGGGGTCCCGGTCCGGGCCCGCCGTGCACATCGGGGTCTAGGACGCCCCGCGGTCCGGCAGGCGCTTCTCGAACCAGTGGTGGGCGTAGGCCTCGTCGCTGAAGGCGGGCACCTCGACGTAGCCGGCGGACCGGTACAGGGCCATCGCCTCGGTGAGGCTCGCGTTGGTCTCGAGGTGGAGGACGGAGACGCCCTCGGCGCGCGCCTCCTCCTCCACCGCCAGCAGCAGGCGCCGGCCCAGCCCGACGCCGCGGACCGCGGGGTCGACCCACATCCGCTTGACCTCCGCCGGCGCATCCCCGTGCAGCTTCAGCGCCACGCACCCCACCGGGCTGCCCTCCATCGTCGCGACCAGCAGCAGGCCGGCGGGCGGGCGCAGGTCGTCGTCGGTGGCGGGGATGCTCAGGGCCGGATCGAAGCCGCCCGCGCCGAAGCGGCGGTCGAGCTCGGCCGCATACGCGTGCAGGCAGTGGCGCGCCGCCGGGTCCGACGGGTCGAGCCGTTCGATGCGGATGGAGGACGTCGCCGCTCCCCCCGCGCCGCCGCTACCGCCCGCCCGTCTCCAGCACCACGACGGGGATCACGCGCGCCGTGCGCCCCTGGTACTCGTCGTAGGCCGGCCACACCCCGGTCATGAGCGTCCACAGGCGGTCGCGCTCCTCGCCCTCCGCCACCCGGGCGCGGGCGGGCATCTCGTCGGCCATGACCTGGATCGTCACGTCCGGCTCGGCGCGCAGGTTGTGGAACCAGCCGGGGTGCCGCGGCCGCCCGCCGACGGACGCCACCACCACGTAGTCCTCGCCGGCGCGCCCGTAGATGAGGGGGGTGCGTCGCAGCCTGCCGCTCCGCCGCCCCCGGGTGGTGAGCAGCAGCGTCGGCGCGCCGCGGAAGTCGTGCCCGTTCTCCCCGTCCGTCGCGACGTAGCGGTGCAGGTGCTCGCGCACCCAGTCGGTGGTGGGGTCGAGCGGCCGCTCCGCGTCGAGGTCCACGTCAGACGTCGTAGGGGTCCTCGCCCAAGGTGGGCACCCGGCGGGCGAGCCCCTCGGCCTGGGCCACCTCGATCACCTTCTCGGCCACGAGCGGGGCGACGTTGCGGTTGAAGACGCTCGGGATGATGTAGTCCTCGTTCAGCTCGTCGTCGGAGATGCTGCCGGCGATCGCCTCGGCGGCCGCCACCTTCATCCCCTCGCTGATCTGGGTGGCCCGGCAGGCGAGGGCGCCCTTGAAGATGCCGGGGAACGCGAGGACGTTGTTGATCTGGTTCGGGTAGTCGGACCGGCCCGTCGCCATCACCCGGACGTACGGCGCCGCGAGCTCCGGCATGATCTCCGGCGTCGGGTTGGCCATCGCGAAGACGATGGGGTCCTTCGCCATCGTCTTCAGCTGCTCCACCGAGAACGTGCCGGGGCCCGACAGGCCGAGGAACAGGTTGGCGCCCTCGATCGCCTCGGTCATCCCGCCCTGGATGCGCTCGGGGTTGGTGTTCTCGGCGTACCAGTCCTTCATGAAGTTCATGTTCTCGGTGCGGCCCTTGTAGATCGCCCCGCGCGAGTCGCAGCCGATGATGTTCTCCACCCCGGCGTTCATGAGGATCTTCGAGCAGGCCACGCCGGAGGCGCCGACCCCGGACACCACGACCTTCAGGTTCCCGATCTTCTCGCCGGTGATCTTCAGCGCGTTCAGGAGGGCGGCGAGCACCACGATGGCCGTGCCGTGCTGGTCGTCGTGGAAGACGGGGATGTCGAGCATCTCCTTCAGGCGGTCCTCCACCTCGAAGCAGGTGGGCGCCGCGATGTCCTCCAGGTTGATGCCGCCCCACGCCGGCGCGATCGCCGCGATGGTGCGGATGAGGACCTCCGGGTCCTTCGAGTCGATGCAGATGGGGTAGGAGTCGACGTTGCCGAACTCCTTGAAGAGCATCGACTTGCCCTCCATCACCGGCATGCCGGCGGCGGCGCCGATGTCGCCGAGGCCGAGCACGGCGGTGCCGTTGGTGATCACCGCGACCATGTTCCGCTTCAGGGTGAAGTCGAACGCCTTCTGGCGGTCCTCCGCGATCGCCTTGCACACGCGGGCGACGCCCGGCATGTAGGCGGTCGACAGGTCGTCGCGGCTCTCCAGCGGCACCCGGACCGTCATCTCGATCTTGCCGCCCTGGTGCATCCCGAAGGTGCGGTCGAAGGACGACACCACCCGCACCCCGTCGAGGCCGGCGGCGGCGGCGACGATGGCGTCGGCGTGGTCCTGGTCGGAGGCGTTCACGACCAGCTCGCGGATGAGGGTGTTGGAGCCCGTCCCCACCAGGTCGATGGCGCCGATGTCGCCCCCCACCGCGCCGATCGCCGTCGTGAGCTGCCCCAGCAGGGTCGGCGTGCTGTCCATCTCGACGCGGATCGTGACGCTGTACTGGGCGCTCGGCGTGACGGCCAAGGGAGGCTCCTCGGAGGGTCGGGGACCGGGCCGTCAGCATATCGGGCGCCCCCGATATCCTCGCCGGACATGGCAACCGACACCGCCGCCCCGCCCGTCACCGGCCCGCTGCTGCTGATCGACGGCAACAGCCTGGCCTATCGGGCGTTCCACGCCCTGCCCGACACGATCGCGACGGCGGACGGGTTCCCCACCAACGCCCTCTACGGGCTCGCCGCGATGATGATGAAGATGCTCGCCGAGGAGCGGCCGGGCCGGGTGGTGGTGGCGTGGGACCCGCGCGGCAAGACGTTCCGGCACCGCGAGGACCCCACCTACAAGGCGAACCGCTCCACCACGCCGGACCTCCTGCGCGAGCAGCAGCCGCACTTCCGGCCGCTCATGGATGCCTTCGGGTTCGTCAACACCGAGGTGGAGGACTTCGAGGCCGACGATGTGCTCGGCACCCTCGCCAGGCGCGCCGAGGAGGCCGGGCAGGACGTCGTGATCCTCACCGGGGACCGCGACGCCTTCCAGCTCGTGTCCGACCGGGTCAGCGTCATGGCCACCGGCCGGGGCGTGACCGACACCACCCTCTACACCCCCGACGCCGTGCGGGAGCGGTACGGCATCGGCCCCGAGCTCATGCCCGACTTCCGCGGCATGGTCGGCGACACGAGCGACAACCTGCCCGGCGTGCCCGGGATCGGGGAGAAGGGCGCCAGCCAGCTGCTCCAGAAGTACGGGTCGCTCGACGCGATCCTGGACGCCGCCGGGGAGCAGACGCCGAAGCGGCGCGAGGCCCTCGAGACGTACCGCGACGACGCCCTGAAGACGCGCCGGCTGGCCGTCATCCGCACCGACGCCCCCGTCGAGATCGAGCTTGACGACGTCCCGCCGATCGCGTTCACGCCGGAGCGGATGGAGCAGCTGCGCGCCACGTTCGAGCGCTTCGAGTTCGGCAGCCTCCTGCGCCGCCTGGAGGAGGTGACGGGGGAGACGGCGCCCGAGGTGGAGGCCGCCCACACCGCCACCGCCACCGCCGTCGCGGCGACGCCCGAGGATCTGGGCATGCGGCTGGCGGGCGTCGACGCCGTCGCGCTGTCGGTGTCGCCCGAGGGCTGGGCCGTCGCGACCGACGCCGACGAGGTGCCCCACGGCCACGTCGGCGACGACACGGGCGCCGCCCTGGAGCGGGTCCTTGCCGGGAAGGCCGTGGCCTGCCACGACGCGAAGGCCGTCGTCCGCGCCACCGGCGAGGGCCTGCGGCCCGTGCACGACACGATGATCGCCGCCTACCTGATCGACCCGCGCCGCCGCGGCGAGTACGCGCTCGACGACATCGCCGAGGCGGCGGGCATCGGCGTGGAGGGCGAGCAGCCCCACTCGGTGCGCGAGGCGGTCCTGGTGCGCGAGCTGGCCGGGCGTCAGCGCGCCCGGATGGAGAGCGCCGGGCTCATGACCCTGTACGACGAGGTGGAGCTGCCCCTCACGCGGGTGCTCGCGTCGATGGAGGACATCGGCGTGCGCCTCGACGTCCACCGCCTCGGCGAGATCGCCGCCCGCGTCCGCGACGCCGCCGACGAGCTGCGCGACCAGATCTACGAGCTGGCCGGCGGGGAGTTCGTGATCGACTCGCCGAAGCAGCTCGGCCAGGTGCTGTTCGAGCGCCTCGGGCTCCCCACCTTCCGCAGGGGCAAGACGGGCTGGAGCACCGACCGCAAGGTACTGCGGCTGCTGGAGGACAAGCACCCGATCGTCAGGCTCATCGGGCGCTACCGCGACATGACCAAGCTCGACAACACGTACCTGTCGCCGCTGCCGGAGATGGTCGACGAGAACGACCGGCTCCACACCACCTTCAAGCAGGCGAACGCCGAGACCGGCCGCCTCGCCTCGACGAACCCCAACCTGCAGAACATCCCGATCCGCACCGAGCTGGGGCGCGAGATCCGGGGCGCCTTCTGCACCGACCCCGGCTGGAAGCTGGTGTCGTGCGACTACAGCCAGGTGGAGCTGCGCATCCTGGCCCACATCTCCGGCGAGCCGGCGCTGCAGGACGCGTTCCGCCGCGGCGAGGACGTCCACCGCGCGACCGCGGCCGAGGTGTTCGGCATGGCGCCGGCCGACGTCGACCGCGACACCCGCGACCGCGCGAAGGCCGTCAACTTCGGGATCGTCTACGGCATCAGCGACTTCGGGCTGTCCGACAACCTCGGCATCTCCCGCGCCGACGCCCGCCTCTACATCGACGCCTACCTGGCGCGCTACCCGCGGGTGCGCAACTTCATCGACACCACCATCGCCGCCGCCGCGCAGGACGGATACGTGACCACGCTGTTCGGCCGTCGCCGCGCGATCCCGGAGCTGCAGGGTCGCACCGTCCAGCAGCGCCAGCTGGGGGAGCGCCTCGCCGTCAACACGGTCATCCAGGGGACCGCCGCCGACATCATCAAGGCGGCGATGATCCGCGCCCACGCGGCGCTGCGCGACGAGGGCATGCGGGCACGGCTGCTGCTGCAGATCCACGACGAGCTGCTGCTTGAGGCGCCGGAGGAGGAGGCCCGCCGCGCCGGGCAGGTGGTGCGCCAGGCGATGGTGGCGGCGTACGACCTGGACCCGCCGCTGGCGGTGGACGTGGGGATCGGCGACACCTGGCTGGAGGCCAAGTGACCGAGGCCGAGGCCTACCTGGTCCTGGAGGTCCACCCGGCGGCCCGGCCGGAGGTGGTCCGGGCCGCCTTCGACTGCCTGCGGGAGATCTGCCTGCGCGAGGACGGCGCCGACGCGCCGCGCCGCCTGGCCGAGCTCAACCGTGCGTTCCGGACCGTGGGGGCGCGTGCGGGGGCCGCTTCGCAGTAGGCTCGCCGCGGGAGGTGCGCATGGGGGCCTACGAGGACACCTATCGACGTTGGCAGCGGGACCCGGAGGGGTTCTGGGGGGAGCAGGCCGCGCTCGTCGATTGGGACCACCCGCCCGAGCGGATCCTCGACTCGTCCGAGGCGCCCATCCACCGCTGGTACGCGGGCGGCCGCCTGAACACGTGCCACAACGCCCTGGACCGGCACGTCCGCGACGGTCGCGGCGACCAGCTCGCGCTCGTCCACGACAGCGCCGTCACGGGCGAGGTCCGGCGCTTCACCTACGCCGAGCTGCGCGACGAGGTCGCGCGGTTCGCCGGGGCCCTGCGCCTCCAGGGCGTGGAGCGGGGCGACCGGGTCGTGATCTACATGCCCATGGTCCCGGAGGCGGTCGTCGCGATGCTCGCCTGCGCCCGCCTGGGGGCGGTGCACTCGGTGGTGTTCGGCGGGTTCGCCGCCCACGAGCTGTGCGCCCGGATCGACGACTGCCGCCCGCGGGTGCTGGTGGCCGGGTCGTGCGGCCTCGAGCCGAGCCGGACCGTCGAGTACATGCCGATCGTGGAGCGCGCGCTCGCGATGGCGACCCACACGCCGGACCGGGTGGTGGTGCTCCAGCGGCCCCAGTGCGAGGCGGCGCTGGTCGCGGGGCGCGACCTCGCGTGGGAGCAGGCGCTGGAGGGCGCCGGGCCGGCGGACCCCGTCCCGGTCGAGGCGACCGACCCCCTCTACATCCTCTACACGTCCGGCACCACGGGGCGGCCGAAGGGCATCGTGCGCGACAACGGCGGCCACGCGGTGGCCCTGACCTGGTCGATGGGCAACGTGTTCGACGCCCACCCCGGCGAGACGTACTGGGCGGCGTCCGACATCGGGTGGGTGGTCGGCCACTCCTACATCGTCTACGGGCCGCTGCTGCAGGGCTGCACGACGGTGATGTACGAGGGGAAGCCGGTCGGCACCCCCGACGCCGGGGCCTTCTGGCGGGTGTGCGCCGACCACGGCGTCGACGTGATGTTCACCGCCCCCACGGCGATCCGCGCGATCAAGCGCGACGACCCCGGGGCCACCATGGCCGCCGGCCACGACCTCTCGCGCCTGCGCACCCTGTTCCTCGCCGGCGAGCGCTGCGACCCCGACACGCTCGAGTGGTCCGGCCGCCTGCTGGGCACGCCGGTGATCGACAACTGGTGGCAGACCGAGACCGGCTGGCCGATCGCGTCGAACCCGATGGGCATCGAGGTGCTGCCGGTGAAGCCCGGCTCGCCGACGCGGGCGGTCCCCGGCTACGACGTGCGGGTGCTCGACGAGGAGGGCGCCGAGGCCGCGCCGGGGGTGATCGGCGCGATCTGCATCCGCCTGCCGCTGCCGCCGGGCTGCAGCCCCACGCTGTGGAACGCCACCGACCGCTGGATCGAGACGTATCTGGCCCCTCACCCCGGCTGGTACCTGACCGCCGACGCCGGCTACATCGACGGCGACGGCTACCTGTTCGTGATGAGCCGCACCGACGACGTCATCAACACCGCCGGCCACCGCCTGTCGACCGGGGCGATGGAGGAGGTGCTGGCCGGCCACCCCGACGTCGCGGAGGGCGCGGTGGTGGGGATCGCCGATCCGCTCAAGGGGCAGGTGCCGGTGGGCTTCGTGGTGCTGAAGGCCGGCGTCGACCGCCCCGACGACGACGTGGCCGCGGAGTTGGTCGCCCGCATCCGCGACGAGGTGGGCCCCGTCGCCGCGTTCAAGGAGGCGCGCGTGGTGCGGGCCCTGCCGAAGACGCGCTCGGGGAAGGTGCTGCGCGGGACCATCCGGGCGATGGCCGACGGCGAGGAGTGGCGGATGCCCGCCACCATCGAGGACCCCGCCGTGCTCGACGACTTCCGCGAGGTCCTCGTCGGCCTGGGGCGGCAGCCCTCGGCTGCCACCCCGGCCTGACCGGAGGGATCGCCGCTCAGGCGGTGACGGCGGCCGCGCGGGCGGCGTGCGCCCGGCTGCGGCGGAGGGTGGCCGCCGCCATCAGCGTGCCGAGCGCGGGCCAGGAGCCGCCGGCGAGCAGGGCGGCGCCGCGATCACGAACCAGCCCGGGTCC
>DASSBX010000244.1:0-9506 GCA_035698305.1 Miltoncostaeaceae bacterium
GCTTCTGCCTCCAGGGCTGCAAGGTCAACGCCAAGGCGAGCTCCCTGGTCACCCACGTGCCCGACGCGCTCGCCCACGGCGCGGAGGTCCGCGCGGACTGCATGGCCGCGCGGGTGGAGGTCGACGAGCGCGGCAGCTGCACCGGGGTGACGTACATGCACGACGGCCGCGAGCGCTTCCAGCGGGCGGCGGCGGTCGCCGTGGCGGGCTACTCGATCGAGACCCCGCGCCTGCTGCTGAACTCGACCAGCGCGCGCTTCCCCGAGGGGCTCGGAAACGGCTCCGACATGGTCGGGCGCTTCGTGATGGTCCAGGGCGCCCCGCAGGTCGCGGGGCGCTTCCCGGAGCTGATGCGGATGTACAAGGCGCCGCCGCCGGAGGTCTCCAGCGAGCAGTTCTACGAGACCGACCGCTCACGTGGTTTCGCGCGCGGGTTCTCGATCCAGACGATCTCGCCGCTGCCGATCGGATGGGCCGAGCACGTCCTGGCCGACGGCCACCGCGGCGCGGCCCTCCGGGAGTACATGCGCGACTACAACCACTGGTCGGTGCTCGGCTCGCTCTGCGAGCTGCTGCCGCTCCCAGACAACCGGGTCACGCTCGCCGACGAGGACGACCAGTTCGGGATGCCGGTGGCGCGCTTCGACCACTCCCTCGGCGACAACGACCGCGCGAACATCGACTTCTCGACGAGGCTCCTCGAGGACATCGTCCGCGCGTCGGGCGCCCAGGACGTCCTCACGATCCGCCGCTACGCCCACCTCATCGGGGGCTGCCGGATGGGCGCCTCACCGGAGTCGAGCGTCGTCGACGCCGACCACCGCGTCTGGGGCGTCCCGAATGTCCTGGTGGCGGACGGGAGCGTCTGCCCCACCCAGGGCGCCGCCAACCCGGCCCTCACGATCATGGCCCTCAGCTCGCGCCTGGCGGAGCGCCTGGGCGGATCCGCGGCTCGGCGCGCACGCGCCCCGGGCCGGCGGAACACCCGGCGCACGGAAGCTGCCCCCAACCCTTGAGGCCGTCGGCGGCGGCCCCGATCCAGGGGCCATGCAGCCATCACGCCTCGTCCCCACCCTCCTCGTCATGTCCGCCTCGCTCGCCGGAGCGGCCGCCGGTCACGCCCAGCCCCCGGCGGACACCGCCCACGCGTCGCGCGCGACGCAGGCCGAGCGGGCGCTCGTCGCCGGGATCAACGCGGTCCGCGCCCGGCACCGCCTGGCGCCCCTGCGCCGCGTCGCCGCGCTCACCCGTCCCGCCAGGGCCCACAGCCGCGACCTCGTCGCACGGCGGGCGTTCACCCACGACTCCGCGAACGGGTCGCCGTTCTCCACCCGCCTCGTCGCGGCCGGCTTCCCCCGCCGGCGCGCGATGGCGGAGAACATCGCCCAGGTGCCGGCGCGCGGGACCCGGGCGGCCCGCGTCGCGCTCCGGATGTGGATGGCGAGCCCTCCCCACCGCGCGAACATCCTGAACCGCCGGATGCGGGTGATCGGCGTCGGCTTCGCGATCCGGACGGGCCGCTCGGCGACGGTGGTCACCGCCGACTTCGGCGGGTAGCCCCGCCCGGCGGCGCCCCGGCCTACCCGTCGGCCTGGCGCGCCTTGATCTGTGCGATCTGCCCGGCGGTGACGGCCTCCAGATGGTGGGGGCAGCTGATCGGGCCGAAGGCGTCGTGCCAGGCCTCCTCGAACAGCCGCTCCACGACCCCCTCCGAGCGGGGCCCCTCGCCGCGGGCCGCGATCACCGCCGCGAAGTACCCCTGGTCGCTGAAGACCTCGAGGGGCGACACGCCGGGGTGACGCCGGCTGACGCGCCGGAACGCCCGCCCCAGGGCGCCCACCTCGCCGAACCCGGCGCGGCGGCGGGTCCGCACCAGGTACAGCGTGCGCGCACCGACCGCGGCCGGCGGACGCGTCGTCTCCCGCCTCACCCCTGGCGGCGTCACCCGGCCGCCTCGGCGTGGAGGCGGGCGATCTCCCGCAGCAGGAGCCGGTTGGTGCGCGGGCGGGAGGCCCCCGCCTCGCCGCCGCGGATCGAGTCGAGCCAGCGCAGCATGCCCTCGGGCGGGCGTCCGTCGGGGTCGGCGAGGGCGAGCTCGAGCACCCGGCTTCCGAACCCCCGCAGCTCGGCCCGCACCTCCTCCGGCGGGCGCGGCGGACGCGGCTTGGCGCGGCTCGGTCGCCGGCGGCGCCGGTAGTCGCGCACCGGGGCGACGCCCGAGCGCCGGACGAGCGTGCGGCCGGCGACGTCGTCGAGCAGCCGCAGCGCGATGAGCACCTGCCCCGCCGGGGACAGGGCGCGGCGCACCACCTCGCCCTCCGCGTACAGCACGCTCCCCGTCACGGGGCGGATCTCCAGCCCGACGTGCCGGTCCAGGAACGGCAGCGGCTCGACGAGCTCCACCAGCAGGCCGCTCGCCGACGCGTCCACCGTGACGCCGAGCGCCGACCGGCCGCGGCCGTGCAGGCGCACCTCCGCGTCGACGGGGATCCGCGGCTCGCCGCGCCGCTCCGCGGTCCCCGGCACCGCCCTCGGGGCCGGCGGGCGAGCGGGCGCCGACGCGCATGGGTGTCGGTTCGCCATGCCTACTTGACCGGCATCCGGGCCGATTCGTCGGATCGATCTCGAAGGCGGGGCGGGGGCGGACGTCACCGGCCCGGGGCCAACCCGTCCGCGTCGGCCGGCTCCGCGACGCCCTGAAGACCCCGGGGCAGGCGATGACGGCGGCCGGGCCGCGCCTGTGAGAAGTCCGACAATTCATGCCGACGGACGCAAAAAAAGCTGCCCTGAGGTATCCCGCGCGCGGCGGCGGGCCCCGATCCGGGCGGCATGACGATCATCCCTCCGCGCCGCCGCGCCCGGCGCCCGCTCCTGCTCGCCGGCGCACTCATGCTCCTCGGCCTCGCCACCGTCCACCCGCCTCGCGGGGTCGCCGCAGATGGCCGGGTGGACGAGGCGCTCGCCCGCGTCGAGCCCGGGACCCGGACGCCGGTGATCGTGGTCCTCGACTCGCAGGCGGACCCCCGCGACCACCGGCGCGACCCCGAGGGGCTCCGCGAGGACATGCGCGACGTCGCCCGCCGCACCCAGCCCGCCGTGATCCGGGCGGCGGTCGCCGGGTGGCCGGCCGCCGCGACGCGGGGCGTGCGCCGGTTCTGGTTGGTGAACGCCGTCGCCCTGAAGGCCGGTCCCGCCGCCATCCGGCGGCTCGCGGCCTCGCCGGGGGTGGCCGCGGTCGTCCCCGACCCGGTGGTGCGGACCTCCGAGGCCCCCGAGGCGCCCGCCGCCTCCACCGCCTCGTGGGGGCTGGCGGCCATCGGCGCGCCGCGCGCGGCGTCGGCCACGGGCCTGACGGGCCGCGGCATCCGGATCGGCAGCATCGACACCGGCGTCGACGCGGCCCACGCGGACCTGCGCGGCCGGATCGTGGCGTGGCGCGACTTCGTCGGTTCCTCCGCGACCCCCTACGACGACAACGGCCACGGGACGCACACGATCGGCACGATGGTCGGCCGGGGCGGCGTGGGCGTCGCCCCGGACGCCTCGGTCCTGGTGGCGAAGGCGATGGCCGCGAACGGGGCGGGCCGCGGCAGCGCGATCCTCGCCGCCGCCCAGTGGATGGCCGACCCCGACGGCGACCCGTCGACCCCCGACCAGCCGTCGGTCGTCAACAACTCGTGGGGCATGGGCGCCACCGGCGTCACCGACCCGTGGTTCCGGCCGATGGTGCGCCAGTGGCTGGCCCTCGGGATCGTCCCGGTCTTCGCCGCCGGCAACACGGGCCCGGGCGCCGGATCGATGTCGAGTCCCGCCGACTACCCCGAGAGCTTCGCCGTCGGGGCGGTGGACGCCGCCGGCGCGGTCGCGCCGTTCTCGGCGCGCGGCCCGGTCGCCAGGAGCGACCCGGACGGCGAGGGTCCCGCGGCCGGCTCCGCGCCGGCGAAGCCCGACATCGTCGCGCCCGGCGTCGGCATCGTGTCCTCCGCGGCGGGCGGGGGCCGCGTCGCCTGCTCGGGCACGTCGATGGCGGCACCGCACGTGGCGGGGGCGGCCGCCCTGATCCGCCAGGCCGCCCCCGGGCTCTCCGCCACGGCGGTGATGGACGTGCTGCGCGCCACCGCCTCGGACCGCGGGGTCCCCGGAGTGGACCCGGCCTACGGGTACGGGGTCCTGGACCTGCCCGCCGCCCTCGCCCGCGTCGGCGCGTCCTTCACCGCCCCCTCCTCCTCCCCGGCCCCGAACCGGGCCGCCCCGCCGGCGCAGCCCGGGCCCACGCGTGCCCGGGCGAGCGTGACCATCGCGCAGCTGCGGCGGAGCCGGCGCCTCGCGCTCGCCGCCGACGCGCGGCTGCGGACGATCGAGCGGCACGTGTACCGCGCCGCCTCGCACCAGACGCGCCGCCGCGCCGCCGCGCCGGTCCGCCTCCGCTCCGCGGAGCTCCTCCTGACGCGCCGCATCTCCAACCGCACGCTCGCCCGCGCCCGCAGGCTGGCGCGCCGGCTCGGCGTCGCGCGGCGCGTGCCGCGCGTACCGGTGCCGCGGCTCAGGGGCCCTCTGCCGCTGACGCCCGGTGCGGTGCGCCAGACCGACCGTTTCGCGGCGGCCACGCTCCGGGCCGTCACCCGCGTCCAGCGCGCGACGCCCCGCCAGAGGGCGGCGGTGCGCTGACCCCAGCCCGGCCGATCGCGTGCGAGGGGCCCTACTCCTCGCAGGCGATCCCGTCGTGGTCGACGTCGAGGTTGTGGGGGTCGGTGCCGATGCTGCGGAAGTTCCGGTCCCGGATGTCGCGGCAGTCCACGTCGGGTGGGTACGGGGGGATGCACGCCCCCGCGTAGTTCGCGTCGCAGCGGGCGCGCGACTTCCGCTGGGGGGAGGGGTCCGGCTTGGTGGTGTCGCCGCGACAGGGCGGGCCCCACAGCCCGCGCTTGGCCTTCCTGGCGCGGTGCTGCGCCTTGAAGAACGGCACCGCGTTGCGGAACCGCACGCCGCCGTAGACGTAGACCTTCGCGTGGCCGCTCGCCACCAGCGCGTAGTTCACCGAGCCGGTCGGGCCCTTGCGGCGAGGCGGGTAGACGTACGCGAGCAGGCGGCCGTAGCGGTCGCGGACGGCCTGGGTGGGGTCGGTGACGAGGTGCACCGTCAGTCCGATGGGGAGCAGCCGCTTGGTGCGCCGGCTCGCCGCCGGCCCGAAGCACTGGACGGGCGTGCCGGGTGCGCGGGTCTCGGGGGTGTCGATGCCGATGAGCCGCACGGGCGTCTCGAACCCGCGGGCGACGACCTTGATCGTGTCGCCGTCCACCACGTCGGAGACGGTGCCCCGGAGCGTCGTCGCGGCGGCGGGGGAGGCGACCGCCGCCACGGCGAGGACGACGGCCGCCGCGAGACCGGCGCGCAGGACCGTGGTCAGCCGCCTTCGCACGCCACCCCGTCGTTGTTGCCGTCGAGGCCGGAGGGGTCGCTCGGGTAGAGCTCGAGGTACTGCTGGGCGGTGGTGCCGTCGGCGAGCGGGAAGTCGTCGCAGTTGTAGATGTCGGTGTAGGCGGGCCGGTGCCGTCCGCCCCCGTCACCGCCGGTCCGGGGCGCGGGCGGCCGCGGCCGTTGCACGGTCTCGCAGTCCGAGTTGACCCGGTCCTTCACGTCCGCCTTGACCGTGTCGGTGCCGCCTCCGCAGGAGACGGTGTCCTGCCTGCTGTCGCGGACGTCGATGCGGTCGTTGCCGGCGCCGGTGAACACCAGGTCGTTGCCGCCGCCCCCGATGATCCGGTCGCCACCGCCCCCGCCGTCGAGGACGTCGTTCCCGGGGCCACCCTTCAACCGGTCAGCGCCCGCGCCGCCGAACAGCTTGTCGGGGCCGCGGCCGCCGACCAGCAGGTCGTTGCCGCGCTTGCCGAGCAGGCGGTCCCCGCTGCCCAGGCCGGAGATGCGGTCGTTGCCGCCGCGCCCGTTGATGGTGTCGCGGGCAGGGGTTCCGGTGATGCGCTCCGGGCCGTTCGTGCCGACGAGCTTTGCCGCGAGGAGGGCGGTCGGCATGGCGAGCGCAAGGGCCATGACCAAGGCGAGGACGATCCGGTTCACGACGGCCTCCGTTGTCCGGGAGTGACGGGTCGGAGACCGCGAGGCTACTGGCGGAACACGGGAGATACGCCCCCCGACGGTGGAGTCCTCGCTCCGGGTGGGACGCTGCCGCCCCGTCTCGCCGGCGGTGGGCTCAGACGACGAGAGCCCGCTCGGTGAGCGGGCTCTGGTGATGCGCCAGACAGGATTCGAACCTGTGACCTTCGGTTTCGTAGACCGACGCTCTATCCGACTGAGCTACTGGCGCGCGACGTGGGAGGTTAGCAGGGGCGCTGTGAGCGCCTGACGCCCGCGCCGCCCCCCGGTGGCAGCGCGACGCGACGGTGCGGGACGGAGAGGGAGGGATTCGAACCCTCGAATCAGGTTAACCCCGATTAACCGCTTAGCAGGCGGTTGCCTTCAGCCGCTCGGCCACCTCTCCCGACGACGCCGTACTGTAGCGGTCTCCGCAGCCCGATCCCCGTGGTGGAGGCGACGCCCGACCCGCGAGAGCCGGCACCCCGGATGGCGAAGGGCCGATGCCCCAGGCTGACGCTCCGCTCGCCCGTATCGTGGCGGGGTCACGCCTCGGAGGGGTGGCAGAGCGGTCGAATGCGACGGTCTTGAAAACCGTTGTCCGGTGCAAGCCGGACCGTGGGTTCGAATCCCACCCCCTCCGCTGATCCACCCCGATTGCGCCGCTGGGGCCGGCGGCCGGCGACACCGCCGCGACGGCCGTCGTGGCGCGGGGGATCCGTCTCGGGGTGGAGCGGCGGGTCAGAGGTCGAGCACGACCTCGCCGCGCGGCGTCGCGCAGCAGATGAGGACGCTCCCGGGCGCGGGCGGCTCCACCGGCTCGGGGTCGTACGCCACGTCGCCGGCGACGACGGTCGTCTCGCAGTTGTGGCAGACACCGGTGCGGCACGACCAGCGGACGGGCACGTCGCACGCCTCCGCGAGCTCGAGCAGGCTCGGGTACGCGCTGCTCCACGGCACGGTGAGGTCGCTGCGGGCGAACGCGACCGCCGGCCCGGTCCCCGGCTCGCCGGCGGGCGCGTGCGGCGCCTCCCCCGGCCCGGCCGCGATGCCGGGCGTCAGGCCGGCGGCCGGTCCGAACGGCTCGGTGTGGATGCGCGCGCCGTCGATGCCGACGGCCACCAGGCCGGCGCGCATCTCGTCCATGAACGCTGCCGGCCCGCAGACGTACGCCTCGGCGTCGCGCGGAGGCGCGAGCTCGACCAGCACGCCGGCGGTGAGGCGGCCGACGCCGTCGAAGTCGCGGCCCTCGACGTCGTCGGCGCCGGGGCGGCTGTAGCGCACGTGGGCGTGGGCATCCGGAAGGGCGGCGAGGAGCGCCCGCGCCTCGGCGGCGAACGGGTGCTCGCGACCGCTCCGCGCCCCGTGGAGCCACCAGATCTCGCGCGTCGCCCGCCCGCGGGCGAGGGCGTGGAGCATCGCGAGGACGGGCGTCGCACCGACGCCGGCGCTGATCAGCAGCACGGGCGCGTCGCCCTCGTCCAGGGTGAAGACGCCCCGCGGCGCGCCGACCTCGAGCTCCGCGCCGACCTGGAGACGGCCGTGCAGGTAGCCGCTCGCGGCGCCGCGAACCTCGCGCTTGACGCCGATGCGGTAGTCGCCGGCGTCCGGCGGTCCGCAGAGCGAGTAGTTCCGCAGGAGCGCCCGCCCGCCGCCATCCGGCCGGATGCGCAGCGTGAGGTACTGGCCGGGTCGCGGAGCGGGGAGGGGGGAGCCGTGCGGGTCCGCGATGCGGATCGAGAGGACGGCGTCGCTCTCCCGCGTCATCGCCGTCACGGTCAGGGGCCGGAAGCCCCGCCAGGCCGGAGGCGGGCTCGCGACGGCCAGCCCGGCGTTGCCCTCGCCCGGACCTCGCTCGAGCAGCGCGTGGAACGACGCCTGCCAACCCGGGCTGAGGGCGGGGATCCGTAGCGCCCGGCGGAGGTCCCCCGCCGGATGTCCGGGGAGGTAGAGCAGCGCGTCGGCCTCCGCGACGGTCATCCGCTCCGGGCCGGCGGCGAGCCTCACGATCGCGTCGCCCGCCGCGACGTCGCCCTCCCGGAGCACGCGCAGGTAGAAGCCCGGGCGCCGGTGCGACACGAGGAGGGCGGGGATGCGCGGGTCGTCCAACGCGATCCCCACGCGGTAGCAGGTCACGCGAGGCTGGGTGACCTCGAAGACGGCGCCACCGATCCCGTACCGGTCGCCGATGCAGACCTCGTCGTCCCCGAGGCCCTCCACGGTGAAGTTCTCGCCGAAGCGGCCGTGGGTCAGGTCGTCCCGCCCCAGCTCGCGCTCCCAGTGGCGATACGAGTCCAGCTGGTAGACGAGCACGGCGCGCTGCTCGCCACCGTGGCCGGCGAGGTCGCCCTGACCGTCGCCGTCGATGTTGAGCCTCCGCACCCGGCGGGGACCGACGACGGGGTCCTTGAACACCCCGGTCACGACCGTCCGCCCACGCCATGCCACGGCCTTCGGCATGCCGACGTTGACCGACAGCAACGTCCCGACCACGTCCCGCGGCATGGGGTCAGGCTATGGCGCGCGCCCGGTCGCCGCCACCGCGCGAATCCTCATCGAGTCCTCACGTGCGAACGGTGCCGCTCGCGGACCCCGAGGCCGGCGTCTACGGGGGGTGTACGTGTTCGAGAGCGCTCAGGCGACGGACGAGTACCTCTCCTCCGAGCTCTTCGCAGGTGTCGGATCGACACCGGGCTTCGCCGGGATCACGGTCACGCGGTTCGGTGTGCTGGACGGGCCGCCGAGCAGGACCCGCGGGCTCGTCGCGACGCACACCTCACCGCCTGTCACGGTAGAGCCGATGCTGGCTGAACCGGGCGGTTCGCCGATCGTCGGTCGGTCGCGGGAGCTGGGCGCGCTGCTCCGCGCCCTCGTCGGCGAGGGACCGCGCGTGTGCTTCGCGTACGGCATGACCGGCATCGGAAAGTCGGCCCTGCTGAACGAGTTCGCCCGGGTGTGTCGCGATCGCGGCACACCCGTCGTCTCGATCGACTGCCGCGCCATCGAACCGACGGCGCGAGGACTGCTCGACGCCCTGCACTCGGCCCCGACGCCCGCACTCGACGACGATGCTGCGCTCCCACGGTCGTCACGATCGACGCCTACGAGGTGTTCCGGATCGCCGACCCCTGGCTGCGTCACGATTGGCTTCCCAGCGCCGGCCGCGCCGTCCGACTCGTCGTCGCCGGCCGGGAGCCGCCCATGCTCGAGTGGGCCGTCGAGCGCGGTCGCCTCGGAGGGCTCGAGGTGTTACCGCTCGGCCCGCTGGGCGACGACGATGTCGACGCGTTACTCCGTGTCGCCGGCGTCGACGAGCCCGATGCGGTTGCGGCCAGACGAAAGGTCGGGGCGGGGCATCCGCTCGCCCTGCGGCTCGCCGTCGAGTCGTGGCTGGCCGGCGGGGACCTGCCGGCGGC
>DASSBX010000245.1:0-9310 GCA_035698305.1 Miltoncostaeaceae bacterium
GCCAGGCGGGCCATCGCGTCGGCCTGGTCGGGGGCGACGAGGGTGACGGCCCGGCCGGTGCGCCCGGCGCGGGCGGTGCGGCCCACGCGGTGGGTGTAGGCGTCCGCCTCGTCCGGCGGGTCGTAGTTCACGACCAGGCCGATGTCGTCGAGGTCGATGCCGCGCGCGGCGACGTCGGTGGCCACCAGCACCCTGATGGTGCCCTTCGCGAAGCGGCGGAGCGCCTTCTCGCGGGCCGACTGGGTCAGGTCGCCGTGCATGGCCTCGGCCGGGATGCCCGCGCGGCCCAGGCGCTCCGCCAGCTTGCCGGCGCCGCGGCGGGTGCGGCAGAAGACGAGGACCAGGTCGTCCTCCTCGCCGATCAGCTGCGCCAGGCGCTCGTTGCGCTCGGCGGTGGCGACCGGGATGAACCGGTGGTCGAGGCGCTCGGAGAGCGTCTCGCCGGTGTCCGACGACGTCTCGCGCATCCGCAGGCGGTCGGCGTCGCGGGTGAAGTCGGCGGCGATCGTGCCGACGGCGCCGTCGAGGGTCGCCGAGAAGAACATGGTGTGACGGTCGGTCGGCACCTGGCGCACGATCGCCTTGACCTGCGGCAGGAAGCCCATGTCGAGCATCCGGTCGGCCTCGTCGAGCACCAGCGTGCCGATGCCCTTCAGGCTCACCCGGCGCTGGCGGGCCAGGTCCAGCAGCCGGCCCGGCGTGGCGACCAGGATGTGGGCCTTCGCGGCCCGGCGCGCCTGCTCCTCGAAGCCGACGCCGCCGTACGCGACGGCGACCGTGAGCCCGGCCGCGGCGGCCAGGGGGCGCAGCTCCAGGTCGATCTGGGAGGCGAGCTCCCGGGTGGGAGCCAGGATCAGGGCGGCGGGGAGCGCCACGCCGGGGTCGAGCCGCTCGATGAGCGGCAGCCCGAACGCCAGCGTCTTGCCGGAGCCGGTCGGGGAGCTCACCAGCACGTCGCGCCCGGTGAGCGCGGCGGGGATCACGAGCTCCTGGACGGGGAAGGGGTGGAGGATGCCGCGTTGGGCGAGCGCGTCGGCCACGGCCTGGCGCACGCCGAGACCGGCGAAGGTGGATCTGTTCAACTGTTCTCCTTGCGGCCGGCGGCCGCGGGTCAACGGGAGTGCGGGACTCGACCGTCTGACAGGTGGAGAACGCTCTCCCACGGGCGGCACTCCGCCGCCCAGCCTCGGATGAGGAACTTCTGGGACGAGGGTGAGTGTAGCGGGCCGCCCGGCGGGCGCCGAATCGGGGCCCGCGACGGGGATCGCGGGGTACGCTCCGCGCGGTGGACAGCGTCACCCCCCACGAGTTCCGTGAGACGCTCGCCCGCTGGGCGAGCGGCGTCACCGTCGTCACCGCGCGCCATGGCGGCGAGCCGGTGGGGATGACGGCGGCGTCGTTCTCGTCGCTGTCGCTCGAGCCGCCGCTCGTGCTGGTGTGCATCCAGAGCTCGGCGGCGTCGCACCGGGGGCTGGTGGAGGCGCCGGGCTTCGCGGTCCACATCCTCGGCGCCGACCAGGACGACATGTCCGCCCTGTTCGCGCAGCCGGGCCCCGACAAGTTCGCCGGCTTCCACCACGAGCGCGGCCCCTACGACGTGCCCCTGCTGCCCGCCGGCGTCGCGCGCCTGGTGTGCGCCACCCACGAGACCCTGGAGGGCGGCGACCACACCATCCTGATCGGTCGCGTCGTGCAGACCGAGCTCATGGGCACCGACCCCCTGCTCTACTGCAACCGCACCTACGGGCGGATCGCCCCGGGGGTCAGCGCCGCCACTTGATGGTGCAGCCGACGGCGGGCGTGTCGGCCGTCGCCGGGGCCCGGCCGGCCAGCACCGCGTCGAGCGCGTCGCGCAGCCACGCCTCGCGCACCATGGCCTCGTCGCGGTCGTCGTCGATCGCGCCGTGGTACCGGATGCGCCGCTCGGCGTCGAGGACGTACACCTCCGGGGTGCGCTGCGCGCCGTACGCGCGGGCGACGTCCTGCCCGGCGTCATGGGCGTACGCGAAGACGTAGCCCTGCTCGGCGGCCCGCTCCGTCATCGCCGCGAACGAGTCGCCCGGGTACGCCTCGGCGTCGTTCGCGCAGATGGCGACCGTCACCACGCCGCGGTCGGAGTACTCGCGGGCGATCGCGTTGAAGCGCTCCTCCCAGGCCCGCACGTAGGGGCAGTGGTTGCACCAGAAGGCCACCACCACCGCCGGCGCGTCGGCCAGCTCGTCGAGCGACGAGACGCCGCCGTCGGTGTTGGGCAGCGCGAACCCGGGGGCGACCGCTCCGAGGGCCGCGCTCACGCGGCGGCCTCCGCGGCGAGCGCCGCCTCGAGCTCCTCGCGGGCGGGGAGGGGACCCACACGGCCGTCGGGGGCGCGATAGGCGCGGCAGGCGTCCCAGCGGAACGCGTGGGCAGGTCCCTCCGGCGCGAACGGGTCGCCGCCGCCGACCAGGTAGGTGGGCGACCCGGGGAACCGCAGGCGCTCGGCCTGGGCGTCGTCGGTCACCTCCACCGCCTCCACCCGCAGATCCACCCCCGCCGTCTCGGCGGCCCTGCGCAGCAGGTCGAGGCCCTCGTCGTGGGAGGGGCATTCGCGGCTGAAGAGGTAGGTGACCGTCACGGGCGGGCTCATCGCCCAATATCGTATCGGGGTGCCCGTCGACCGCCGTCTCGTGACCCTGACGGCCTCGGACGGAGAGGTGCACGACGCCCTGTTCGAGATCGACGTCCGGGCCGCCCGCGCCCGCGCCCGCCACACCGGCCGCCGCACCGCCCTGGTCCACATCCACGGGATCATGGGCAACTTCCTGGTGGGGACGCTGCGGTTCTACCCGTCGCCCCTCGCCCGCGCGGGCTTCCCGGTGCTGGTGCTCGAGACCCGCATGGGCAACGTGGGCCAGCTGTTCGGCCAGGCGATCTTCCAGGACGCCATCCGCGACGTCGACGCCGCCGTGCGCTGGCTGCGCGAGGAGGGGTTCGACACGATCATCCTGTCCGGCTACTCGAGCGGCGCCACCCTCGCCACCCGCTACGCCGCCACCAACCACGTCCCCGACCTGCGCGGGCTCGTGTGCCTCGGCAACCCCTGGGGGCTGCCGCAGTCGATGAAGCGGCGGGCCGACGAGTTCGGCGCCCGGCCCGACTACGCGGAGCTGACGTCGGTGGTGCGGCGCGCGATCGGCGCCGACCCCGACGCGCCGGAGGACGACCGCCTGGTGATCGTGGAGCAGAGCCGCGGCCCCACCACCCGCCCGCCCGACAGCGAGGTGTACACGTACCGCACGTGGTGGCACTCGCGCGGCCCGGCGGCCACCGCGGCGATGGCGTTCCGGCAGATCGGCCAGGTGTGGGCCCCGATCCTGCTGGTGCAGGGCACCGACGACCAGGTCGTGTACTTCGAGGAGGCCGTCGCCCTGGCCCGCGTCGCCCGCGCCGCGGGGAACCGCGACGTGACCGTCATCCGCATCGACGGCGCGGGGCACTCGTTCAAGGGGCACGACATCGCGACGCTCGACGCCGTGCTGTCGTGGCTGCGGCACCGCGTCTAGCGATGGCCCACGGCCCCTACCGCGCCCGCCGCCGGCCCCACTTCGGCCGCGACGACCGCGACCTGGCGATCGACCTGGTGGTCACCAAGACCGAGGACGGCCAGCGCTGGGACGGGATGCTCTACGCGCCGCGCGCGGGCGAGGACCCCCGGCGACGCCGGCTCGCCGTGCTGGTGATCCACGGGTCGGTGGGCAACTACCTGACCGGCGTGCCGCGGCGGATCTCGTTCGGCCTCGCGAACGCCGGCTTCACGGTGATGTCGGTCAACACGCGGATGGCGAACTACGGCGTGATCTTCGGCGCCGGCCTGATGCACCGCACCCCCCTCGACCTGGACGCCGCCCTCGACGTGCTCCGCCGCCGGGGCTTCCGCCGGATCGTGCTGCTCGGGTTCAGCCTCGGCGCGACGGTGGTGACCCACTACCAGGCGCTGCGCCAGCCGCCCGAGGTGATCGGCGTGGCCACCCTCGCGCACCCGGCGTCGCTGCCCGCGGCGTTGCGGCTGCGCTGGGACCACTTCGGGGCGGACCCCGGCTACGAGGAGGTCGCCGAGCTGGTGCACCGGCAGATCGCCCCCGACTTCGAGGACGCCCGGCGCGACCGGATCTTCCACGTGCGCCGCGCCCGGGGCTTCGGCGACCGGCCCATCGACGACGAGGTGTGGACCTACCGGACGTGGTGGTGGTCGCGCGGGCCGCGGGCGCCGCACGCCGAGTCGCGGCTGCGGATCGGCCACGTGACGGTGCCGATCGCGCTGGTGCAGGCTGGGGAGGACGAGCTGGTGCGCGACGCGGAGGGGCCCGAGCTCGAGCAGATCGCACGCCAGGGCGACTGCCCCAGCGTGTACCGCACCACCATCCCGGGTGCCGACCATGTCTTCACCGGCCGGGAGTGGGAGTTGACCGAGGCGGTCGTCGACTGGCTGGACGGCCGGCTGTGACCCGGCATAGGGTCGCGCGTCAGTGAGGGTCCTCGTCGGGCTGATCCTGCTCGCGTTCTTCGTGGTCGTCGTCGGCAAGGGGTGCGGGCGGCTGCTGGGCATCCGCCTGGGCCGGTGGCGGGGCGTGCTGGTGGGCGTGGTGGGCTGGGCGGTGGGGGTGACCGCCGCGGTGCTGGTGTTCGGGGAGGACACCCAGCGCGGCTTCGTGTTCCGGCGCGAGGGCTCCGAGGACTGGCTGGCGGCGTCGGCGATCGCCGTCTTCTTCGGGGTGCTGGCGGCGATGCCGGTCGCGATCGCGCTGGACCTGCTGACCCGCGGCGCGCCCGACGTCGCCCCCCGCCGCCGCCACCGCGTCCGCGCGGTCCTGAACCCGGCGCGGTCGGTCCGCACGGCGGTGGCGCCGTACGCGCGCATGCGCGAGGTGATCGGCAACGCGCGGCGCGAGAACCTGCTGCACCTGCGCTACGCGTCGCGCGCCGCCTTCGAGTCGCCGGACCTGTCGCGACGGGTGCGGACCGTCCTGGAGGACTCCGGCGGCATGCTCGTGAAGTTCGGCCAGATCGCCTCGACCCGCACCGACGTGCTGCCGGAGGCCCTCACCACCGAGCTGGCCATGCTGCGGCAGGACGTCCGGACCGTCCCGCCCGAGGGGATCCGCGGAGTTCTGGAGGCCGAGCTCGACGAGCCGGTGGAGCGCGCCTTCGCCGGCTTCGAGTGGGAGCCGCTGGCGGCGGCGTCGATCGGCCAGACGCACCGGGCGACCCTGGCCGACGGCACGAGGGTGGTGGTGAAGGTGCAGCGCCCCGGCATCGGCGAGGTGGTGGGGCGCGACGCGGCGGTGCTGCGGCTGGCGGCCCGGCAGATCGAGCGGCGCTCCGAGGCGGCGCGCACCGTCCACCTGACCGGGCTCGCCGACGAGCTGGTGGCGGGGGTCGCGGAGGAGCTGAACTACCTGCACGAGGCGACGATGGGCACCCGGTTGCGCGAGCGGCGCTCCGGCGACGAGGGGATCAGCTTCCCCCGCGTGTACACCACCCTCTCGACCCCCCGGGTGCTGGTGATGGAGGAGGTCGTCGGCCGGCCCGTCTCGGACCAGCCGGCGCTCGACGCGTCGCCGGTGCCGCGCGACGAGCTGGCCCGCCGCCTGCTCGCCTCGTTCCTGGGGCAGGTGCTGGAGGACGGTCTGTTCCACGGCGACCCCCACCCCGGCAACATCTTCGTCGACGCCGCGGGCGGGCTCTGGCTGCTCGACTTCGGCTCGGTGGGGCGCCTGGACGCGCGGTCCTCCGCGGGGCTGCGGGGGATCGCCCTGGGGATCGCGGCGGGCGACCCGGCGCTGCTCGCGCGGGCGGCCCGCGACCTGGCGGGCGACACGGGGCTGGCCGACCTGCGCGCCCTCGAGGCGGACATGGCCAACGAGCTCACCCAGCTCCAGCAGGGCGGCATCGACCCGCAGCTGATCAGCCAGGTGCTGGCGGTGATGGAGCGCCACGGGATGCGCCCCCCGCCGTCGATGGCCCTGCTGGCGCGGTCGCTGCTGACGCTGGAGGGGACCCTGTCGATCGTCGCCCCCCGGTTCAGCGTCCGCGGCGCGAGCAGCCGGATCGTGGCGACGGGGCGCGACGAGGCGGTGGGCACGCCGGAGGAGATCCTCCAGCACGAGGCGCTGCGGGCGCTTCCCTCGCTGCGGACGCTGCCGGAGCACGCCGAGGCCCTGTCGGAGCAGCTGCGCTCCGGCCGCCTGACCGTGCGCACGGAGCGCTACGCGGGCGGCGACCGCGAGGTGGTCGAGAGCCTCGCCGACCGGCTGGTGCTGGCGCTCGTCGGGGCCGGCGGGGCGGTCACGTCGGGGGTGATCCTGCTGGCGGCGTCGGGTGCCGAGGAGGGGACCGAGGCGAACGTGCTGTGGATCCTCGGCTTCGCCGGCCTCACCGCGGCGTCGGTGCTGATGATGCGCGTCGCGGCGCGGGCCCTCCGCCGCCAGGCGGGGCGGATCGAGTAGCGCGGGCGGCTACCGCAGCGGGATGTCCTGGCCGCGCTCCCCCTCGGGCCGGGGACCGAAGATCCGCCGCTCCGACTCGTCGATCTTGACGTCGTTGATCGAGGCCTCGCGGCGGCGCATGTAGCCCAGGTCGTCGAACTCCCAGTTCTCGTTGCCGTACGAGCGCCACCACTGGCCGTCGGCGTCGTGCGACTCGTACTGGTAGCGCACCGCGATGCGGTTGCCCTCGAACGCCCACAGCGACTTGCGCAGCGCGTAGTCGAGCTCCCGGTCCCACTTCGAGGTGAGCAGGGCGGCGATCTCCTCGCGCCCCTTCACGAAGTCGCCCCGGTTGCGCCACTCGGAGTCCTCGGAGTAGGCGAGCGCCACGCGCTCGGGGTCGCGGGTGTTCCATGCGTCCTCGGCGCCCTGCACCTTCTGGGCGGCGGTCTCACGGGTGAACGGCGGAAGGGGCGGACGGGGTTCCACGGGGCCTCCTCGGGGTTGGGCCGCCAGACTAGAGAACGATCGTTCTCGGGGTCAACTAGCATTCCGCGCATGGACGACGACGCGGCCCGCGAGCGGCTCCTCGACGCGGCCGAGGGCCTGTTCTACGCGCGGGGCATCCACGCCGTGGGGATGGACGCCGTGCGCGACGCGTCCGGCCTGCCGCTCAAGCGGGTGTACGCCCTCTACCCGGGCAAGGCGGCGTTGGTGGAGGCGGTCCTGATCCGGCGCGACGTGCGCTGGCGCGGCCGGCTGATGACCCGGGCGATGCGGGAGCACGACCCGCGCGAGCGCGTGCTCGCGGTCTTCGATTGGCTGGAGGGCTGGTTCGGCGAGCCGGGCTTCCGGGGGTGCGCATGGATCAACGCGTCCGGCGAGATGGGGGCCACCATGCCGGTCGTGGCCGAGCAGGCGCGCCTCCACAAGGCGGCCTTCCGCGCGGACCTGCTGGGCCTGGTGCGCGGCGCCGGGCTCCCCGACGGCACCGCCGACCAGGTGCTGCTGCTGGCCGAGGGCGCGATGGTGACGGCCGGTATCTTCGGGACGACCGCCCCGGCCAGGGACGCGAGGGCGGCGGCGGCGACCCTGATCGGAGGGACATGACCAGCGGAACCGACAACCCCCGGCGCGCCTCGTATCTGCGCGCCGCCCAGCCGTGGCAGGCCGAGCTGGAGCAGCTGCGGCGGATCGTGCTCGAGTGCGGGCTCACCGAGGAGATCAAGTGGGGCTCCCCGTGCTTCACCGTCGACGGGGGGAACGTCGCCATCCTGGCCCCGATGAGGGACTCGTGTGCCCTCTCGTTCTTCAAGGGCGTCCTGCTGAAGGACCCCGACGGGGTCCTCGACCGGCCCGGCGACAACTCGCGCTCGGGGCGCCTGATCCGGTTCACGGACGTCGCGGGCATCCTGGCGATGGAGGACACGCTGAAGGCCTACGTCAACGAGGCCGCCGAGCTGGAGCGCGCCGGCGCCAAGGTCGACTTCGCGGCGGACCGGGACGACATCGCCGTCCCCGACGAGTTGAAGGCCCGGCTCGACGGCGACCGGGAGTTCCGGGCCGCCTTCGAGGGGCTGACCCCCGGGCGGCGGCGCGGGTGGATCATCCACTTCTCCGGCGCGAAGCGGGCCTCCACGCGGGCGTCGCGGATCGAGAAGGCCGCCCCGCGCATCCTGGCCGGCAAGGGCATGCACGACCGCTGACCAGCCCGGCGCGCCGGCGGGTTGACACCGCCGCGCCCCGGCGCATCTGATGGGCCGTGGAGACGACGCGCCGCCGCCGGCGAAGGCCCCGGGCGCTCGCCGGGCTCGCGGCGGCGCTGGCGGTGGGCGGCGCGCTCCCGGGCGCCGCGCTCGGCTTCGGCCCCATCACGAGCTGGGGCACGGCGGGGACGGGGCCGGGGCAATTCGGCGAGGCCGCCGACGTGGCGGTGGGCCCGGACTTCGACGTCTACGTCGCCGACCGCTTCAACGGCAGGGTGCACGTCTTCTCGCCGCTCGGGGTGTTCAAGCGGGCCTTCCCGGCGCCCGAGTCCTTCGGGATCGAGGTCGCCGGGGACACCGTCTTCGTCTCCGACTTCAGCGACGCCGTCCACGCGTTCAGCACCCAGGGCACCTTCATCCGCGAGTGGGGCACGTCGGGGAGCCGGACGGACCCCGGCCAGCCGCGCTTCTCCGAGCCGTGGGGCCTCGACGTGGGCCCGGACGGCAGGGTCTACGTGGCCGACTCGATCAACGACCGCATCGTCGTGACCGACCGGAACGGCGCGTACCTGGGCGAGATGGGGGCGGGCATGGTCAACTCGCCGTTCGGCGTCGCCGCGCCGGGGGGCGGCTCGATCTGGGTCGCCGACACGGGGAACAGCCGCGTCATCCGCCTCGACGAGGGCGGCACCTTCCACGCCTTCGGCAGCCTGGGCAGCGGTGACGGGCAGTTCACGACGCCGTGGGACGCGGCCTTCGGGCCCGACGGCGACCTGTTCGTGGTGGACCGGGGGAACAACCGCATCCAGCGCTTCAACGCGGGCGGCGGGTTCCTCGGGAAATTCGGGGTCCAGGGCGGCGGGCCTGGTCAGCTGCAGTCCCCGCAGGGGCTCACCGTCGACGACGCCGGCAACGTCTACGTCGCCGACGTGGGGAACACCCGGATCGTCCGCTGGGGCGACCGGGCCGACCTCACGGCGGCGGTCACGTCGTTCGCGCCCGGGCGCCTGAAGGCGGGGGAGACGGCGACGATCACCGGGCGGGTCGCCAACGCGGGGCCCGACGCGACGCGCCTCGCGACCGTCCGCGTCGCGGTGCCGGCCGGGGCCGACCCGGTCGCCGCCACGGCGACCCAGGGCG
>DASSBX010000246.1:0-6700 GCA_035698305.1 Miltoncostaeaceae bacterium
CGATCCGCACCGTCGCGAGCGCGCCCGGGGCGGCGTCGCCGGTGAAGTTGACGGTGATGTTCTGGCGCAGGCGGCCGCGCAGGCGCGCCGGGTCGGTGCGCGACTGCCCCTCCACCAGCACCTCGCGGTCGGTGCCGACGAACCGCGCGGCGCGCTCGGCGGCGACCCGCTGGACCGTCTGGACCAGGCGGGCGATGCGCTCGCGCTTCACGTCCGCCGGGACGTCGTCGGGCAGCCGCTCGGCCGCCTCCGTCCCGGGCCGCGGCGAGTAGAGGAAGGTGTAGGCGCCGTCGTAGCGGACCTCCTCCACCAGGCTGAGCGTGTCGGCGAAGTCCCGCTCCGTCTCGCCCGGGAACCCGACGATCAGGTCGGTCGTGAGCGACAGATCCGGGATCGCGTCGCGCAGCCGCGTCACCAGATCGAGATAACGATCGCGGCTGTAGGTGCGGCGCATCGCCTTGAGGATGCGGGTGCTGCCCGACTGCACCGGCAGGTGGAGGTGCTCCACGACCTCCGGGCACTCGGCCATGGCGGCGATGACGTCGGCCTTCATGTCCTTGGGGTGCGGCGACGTGTACCGCACGCGCGCGATCCCCGGGACGGCGGCGACGGCGCGCAGCAGCTCGGCGAAGGTCGCCCGCTCGTCGCGCGGCAGGTCGCGGCCGTAGGAGTTGACGTTCTGGCCGAGCAGCGTGACCTCGATCACCCCGGTCGCGGCGAGGGCCGTCACCTCCCCCACCACATCGGCCAGGGGACGGCTGCGCTCGCGCCCGCGGACGCTCGGCACGATGCAGTACGCGCAGACGCAGTTGCAGCCCACCGAGATCTGCACCCACGCCTGGTGGGGCCGCTCGCGCTTGGCGGGGAGGCTGCCGCTGAACGCGCCGTCGAAGCTGAACGCCCCGACGGCCTCGATCCGCTCCCGGGCCACCAGCTCGCCGAGGCGCGACACCTCGCCGGGCCCGAAGGCGATGTCGACGAACGGGAAGTCGCGGAACACCGCCTCCTTCTGGCTCTGGGCCCAGCAGCCGCCGACGGCGACGATCGCCTCGGGGCGCTCGCGCTTCACGCGCTTGGCGTCGCCCAGATTGCCCAGGAAGCGCTCGTCCGCGCTGCCGCGGATGGTGCAGGTGTTGAAGAGGATCAGGTCCGCGTCGTCGCGGAGCGGGGCCTCCGACCAGCCGTGCGACTCGAGCAGGCCCTTCATCCGCTCCGAGTCGTGGTCGTTCATCTGGCACCCGAAGGTGGTCAGGTGGTAGCGCACCGGCGGATCCTAGCCGTCGCGCTCCCAGGTGACGATGTCCGCGTCGCCGTCCTCCCACTCCGGGAAGCGGCCCATCCACCCGGTGCCGGGGCGCGGCTGATCGTCGCCGCCCGAGCCGAGCAGCACCCGCGTGAGCGCCGCGCCCTCGCCGAGCAGCTCCTCGAGGGCGGCCGACACGTCCGCGTCGGTCACGTGGTCGCGCCCGTCCTCCAGGGCGACGAGCGTCGCCTTGCGCAGCAGCTCCTTGACGAACGAGGCGGTCACGCCCTCGGTGCGCTCCACGACCGCGTCGGGGCGCTCCAGGCGCAGGTCGAGGCCGCGGCCGTACAGGCCGATCAGCCGGCGGCGCGCATCGGCGTCGGGCAGCGGGATCTCGACGGCCAGGTCCACCCGGCCGGGGCGGGCGGCGAGCGCCGGCTCGAGGGCGTCGGGGCGGTTGGTGGTCAGCACGAAGGCGACGTCGGCGTCCTCGCCCAGGCCGCTCATCTGGTCCATCAGCTCGAACAGCACGACGCCGCCGCCGTCGGGGTCGTACCGGTCCTGCGCGACCAGGTCGACGTCCTCCAGCACCACCACGCTCGGGGCGAGGCGGCGGGCGACGGTGCCGAACGCCCCGATCGCCCCGAGGGAGCCACCGGACAGGATGATGACCGTCGCGTCGCGGAGCCGGCCCGTCAGGTAGCGCACCGTGTGCGTCTTCCCCGTGCCGGGCGGCCCGTACAGCAGCAGCCCGCGGGACATGTGACGCCCCATCGCCACCAGCTTCTCGCGGTGGAGGCTGGGCCCCGCCAGGTGGCGCTCCACCCGCTGGATGACGCCGTCCGGCAGCACCAGCTCGCCCGCATCCATGTCGGGCCGCTCCGCGAACACCAGTTGCGTGCCCTGCGGGCTCGACTCGATGGTGATCACCTGGCCCCGGAACACGTCGTGCTCCTCGATGAGCTCCCGCAGGGTCGCCAGGAACTCCTCGGCGCGCTCGCGGTCGGGGGCGGCGACCTGCACCTCGATGTCGCTGGCGCGCTGGAACGGGTTCTCGTCGCCCCGGTGGAGGAACGCCGCGAGCGGCCCGTCCGGCGACGTGATGAGCAGGACGGCGAAGTCGACGCAGGCAAGCGTGCGCCCCGGCCCGACCGGCGCCTCCGCGTACTCGACGGACCCCACCGCGTAGTGGTTCGCCCGCATCATGTCGCCGAGCCCGACGCCGGCGTAGTGGCGCGCCTCGCCCGCGACGCCGACGGTCTCGCACGACCAGCCCTCGCGCGCGAGCGCGTGGTCGAGCGCGATCTGGAGGTTCGCCTGGTCCCACGCCGGGAAGTGCGCGTTCACGACCGGCATGGACGTCGCCCCCTCCCCGAGGTGCTCCCGCAGTCGGTCGCCAACCTGCGGGGCGCGGTCGTCCTCGTCGGGCAGGCGGTCCAGCAGGCGCCGCGCGAGCAGGCCGAGGTCGTCGGCGAGGCGGTCGAGGTCGGGGGATGGCGGGCGATCGGACATGCGACGGAGGGTAGGCCAACGGGGGTGGCCCCCGCCACGCGCCCCGGCGTACCCTCGGGGCGTCGAGCCGGGAGGTGCGCGTGAACGAGCCCACCGAGAAGACCGGCCTGCGCAGCGCGTGGAGCCGGGTCGCCGATGTCTACGAGGGGATGTGGGCCACGCGGACGGCGCACGTCACGGCGGAGGGGCTCGACATGCTCGCGCCCCACGCGGGGGCCGACGGCGTCGACGTGGCGTGCGGCCCGGGGGTCACGACGGTCGCGCTCGCCGAGCGCCTCGGCGGCGGCACCGCGCTCGGCGTCGACTTCTCCCCGGCCATGGTGGAGCGTGCCGCGGGCCGGTTCGGCGATCGCCCCGGCGTGCGCTTCGCCGTCGACGACGCCGAGCGGCTGTCGCTCCCCGAGGGGTCCGCCGACGTGCTCACCTGCTCCTTCGGCCTCATGTACTGCTACGACGCGCGCGCCGCGATGGCGTCGGCGGCCCGCACCCTGCGCCCCGGCGGCCGGATGCTCCAGGTCGTCTGGGGGCGTGCGCCGAACGTCTGGTGGGTGCCCATCATCGAGCTCGTCGAGACCCGCGCCCGCTACTTCTCGGCGGTCTGCCCGATGATGTTCTTCTACGGGCTGCCGGGCGTCATGGCCCGCATGGTCGGCGAGGCCGGCCTCGGCGCCGAGGAGATCCGCTCGATCGACGCCCGGATGGGCTTCGCGGACGTGGAGGAGGCGGTCGAGGCCGCCATCCAGGGGGGACCGCTCGCGGGCCTCTTCGGCAACCGGCTCACGCCGGAGGCGCAGGCCGAGGTGCGCGCCGCCCTGACCGGCCACGTGGAACGGGTCGCGGAGCCCGACGCCGGCGGGGTCTCGCTGCCGGCGGAGGCATGCCTGGCCGTCGCGTCCCGGCCGGCGCCGTGACGTGGCACCCTGGGGGCATGACCGACGTCCTGCTCCACGGCGACACGGAGCGCTCGGCGGAGATGCGCCACGAGGTCCCGATCGCCATCGGCGACCCGTTCCTGGTGATGGAGCACGACGGCCGCACCGTCGTGCTGACCAACGCGCTGGAGCACGACCGCATCGCGGCCGTCCTGCCGGACGCGTTGATCATGCTGGGGAGCGACCTGGGGCTCCTGGATCTCGTGGAGGGAGGCATGTCGCGCGCCGACGCCGAGCTGGAGGTGGTGTCCCGGGCCGTCGCGGAGGTGGGCGTGACCCACGCGCGGGTGCCGGCGGCCTTCCCGCTCGCGGTGGCGGACCGGCTCCGTGACGACGGCGTGCGGCTGGACGTCGACCAGGCCTTCTTCGACGCCCGCCGCCGCGCGAAGAGCGCGGCTGAGCTGGCGGGCATCCGGCGGGCGCAGCTCGCCGCGGAGGCGGGGATGGCGGCGGCGGCCAACCTCCTGCGCGCCGCCCGGCGCGACGGGGACGGCCTGGTGCTGGACGGCGCGCCGCTCACCGCCGAGCTGGTGCGGGCCACGATCCGCGACGCGTGCGCCACGATGGCCGCCCCGGCCCCGGCCGACATCATGGTGGTGAGCGCATGGTCGGGCGGCGGGCACGATCCGGGGTCCGGTCGGCTACCGGCGGGCCTGCCGATCGAGATCGACCTGTGGCCGCGCGACGAGGCGTCGGGCTGCTGGGCGGACATGACCCGCACGTTCGTCGTCGGCGACGTCCCCGGGGAGGTGGCCGACCTGCACGAGGTGGTGGTCCGCGCGGCGGACGCCGCGCGCGCGGCCGCCCGGCCGGGCGCGCGCTGCCGGGCCCTGTACGACGCCGCCGCCGAGGTGATCGAGGCGGCCGGCCACCGCACGCTCCGCACCCGCGCACCCGGCGAGACGCTGACGGAGGGCTTCTACTTCTCCCTGGGCCACGGGGTGGGCCTGGAGATCCACGAGGCGCCGATCCTGGGGCTCTCGGACGAGCACGAGCTGGTGAGGGGCGACGTCGTCGCGATCGAGCCGGGCATCGAGAACCTGCCGGGCGTCGGCGGCGTGCGGATCGAGGACCTGCTGCTGATCACCGCGGACGGCGCCGAGACCCTCACCGACTTCCCGTACGGGCTGATCCCCTGACGCTCGTCGCGGCCGGCGCGGGACGGCCGACCCAGGCGCGCCGCACGGCGACCGCGCCGGTGACCGACGTGAAGCGGACGGTGAACCGCACCTTCCGCAGCGGGTACGGGCGCGTCATCCGGATCCTGCAGGTCACCGTCTCGCGGGCGCGGACGCGCCCGACGGCGCAGCGGCCGGCCACCCGCGGGCCGGCGGTGGCGGTCACCCGCAACCAACCGGGGCGCCCGCCCACCTGCAGCTTCGCGAGGATCACCCGCGCGCCGGCGTGGCCGGTCAGCACCCGGGAGAGTGCCCTCGGGCCCGCGACGACCCGGCCGGTGATGCCCGTCGCGGCGGCGCGACCCGGCTTCGGCCGGATGCCGGTGGCGACCGTCGCCGCGACGGCGGGGTCGGCGGTGCTGGTCGCGGTGACGGTCACCACGCCGCCCTTCGGCGGGGTCGCCGGGGCCCGGTAGCGCCCCGTCGGCGAGATCGTCCCGGCGCTGGCGCTCCAGGTGACGCCGCCCGGCAGGTTCGCGACCGACGCCGTGAGCTGCACGCGCGACCCGGCCGTGACCCGCAGCGGCATCCCCGCGATCGCCACGGAGGGGGCGGGCGGGGCCGCCGACGGGGCGGTGGCGGGCGGCGGGGCCGGAGTGGCGGGGGTGGCCGTGACGGTGAGCGTCGCGACGTCGGTGATGGCGGTGCCCGCGACGTTGGTGAACACCGCCCGGTACCGGTTGCCGTTCTGGTTGGCCCCGACGCCGGTGAGGGTGAGGCTGGTGGCGTCGGCCTCGGGGATGTCGGTGTAGCCGCCGCCGGCAACGGTGGACAGCTGCCATTGAACGGCCGGCGAGGGCGCGCCGGTGGCGCCGGCGGTCAGGGTGACGGTGGCGCCCGGGGCCACGGACCGGCTGGCCGGCTGCATGGTGATCCGGGGGGCGACGGGGGCGATGGTGACCGTCAGGGTCGCCGCGGCGGTGGTCGCGCTACCGGCGCTGTTGGTGAAGACCGCGCGGTACCGGTTCCCGTTCTGCGCCGCCGTGACCGAGGTGAGGGTGAGGCCGGTCGCGCCGGCCCCCGGGATGTCGGCGTACGCCGCGCCCCCGTCGGTGGACACCTGCCAGCGCACCGTCGGTGCGGGGATGGCGGTGGCGGCGGCGGTGAACGTGACGGTGCCGCCGGCGATGACGGTCCGGTCGGCGGGCTGGGCGGTCACCTGGGGCGGGGTCGGCGGGCTGACGGTGACGATGGCGGTGTCGGTCGCGCCGCTCGCGGCGTGGGTGGCGCGCACCGTCGCCGTGCCCCCGGCCGGCACGCCGGCTGGGGCGGTGTACAGGCCGGAGGCGGTGACGGTGCCGTTGCCGGCGCCGCCGTCGACGCTCCACTGGACGCCGCCGGTGGCGTTCTGGAGGGTGGCGGTGAACTGCCGGGTGGCGCCCACCTGGACCGTCGCCGTCGCGGGGGTCACGGTCACGGAGGGGGCCGGGGGCTCGCTGTCGCCCATCCCGCCCATCTCGCTGAGCATGTTCCTGGTGAAGGTGACGAGCCGGGGGTCGGCGGCCCCCGAGTCGCCGCTCCACCGCCAGCCGTCGAGGCCCCAGGCGAATTGCAGCGTCCCCGCGCCGAACACCTCCGCCCCGGACGGTGCGGTGTACCGGACCCCGTCGGCCGTCGGCCAGCCGTTCGCCTCCCAGCGGAACAGCCGCGTGAGCGGCGGGGTGTCGCAGCCGGGGGTCACCTGGTCCCACTCGTAACCCAGCATGTCGACGACCGACGCCCCCGGCGTGAAGCCGCTGCCCGCGAACCAGGCGTCCCCCAGGGAGGCGTCGGCCACGGACATGGCGTCGCTGGTGCCGAGCGGCCAGCTGGTGTTGTTGTACTGGACGCCGATC